>CAISDR010000641.1 GCA_903884125.1 uncultured bacterium | reverse complement strand
GATATGAGTTCTTCTGGCAAATCACACGAGTTACGACCCGATACCTAAACGCGCTGTATTATCCGATTTAGGCAGCGGGGATAGGAGTCGTTTTTGTGATGCAGAATGCATTTGTCTATTAGCGCAGAAAACAGGGGAAGCAAAACGATGAAGAAATTACTTTTGGCCATTGCGGCAACATTATCCGTAAGTGCAATCGGAGCAGCCTTCGCGGGCGAGGAATACAACACCGTACCGGCCGGTGATGCGCAATATGCGTCTTGCCTGGCTTATTCGCTGACAAAATATGAAGGCGGCGGTGAAAAGAGCCCGATCAAAGGTCAGACCAAGGCGGAAGCATGGTGTACCTGCATGTGGAATGAAACTTCTGACGATTTCCGTGGCAGCCTGGCAAAGTTTGCTGAAACAGCAAAGGGTGCCAAGATCAACAAGATGTGCGAAAAATATTCCAATTGGGGTGATTGATCCTGATTGAAGCGAGGCGGATGAATACCCCGTCATAGCCGCGATTTCACCGACCCGTCTTATCATCAGGCGGGTCGGTTCTTGTCTGGGAACACCAGTGACCATTAGACGTTGGACCGAGGATGCCCGTGCGCAAAATTCGAAATACTGGCTGGTTTGCTGCCATATTGGTTTGCATATGCATTTCGTTTTGCCCGAATGGCGCCCTGGCCCACGGTGAAAACGGCCTATGGGGTGCGTTGGCGGTAAACAAGGCATCCCCGAATCATTACGGCTGGTCGGTACGCAAGCAGACGCAAAGTGCAGCCGAGGAAGCGGCCCTGGAATATTGCACGGGCAATTGCGAAATCGTTCTGGTGCTCAATAATCAATGCGGTGCTTATGCCCAGGGGGAAAATGGCGGCTTTGGTTTTGGAACCGGCCCCGGCAAAGCCAGCGTACTCGACGTCGCCATGCAGAACTGCCAGGCCCATGACCGGCAATGCCGTGTGGCGGTGTGGGCCTGTTCCACGTTGCCGGGAATTAATGAAGACCCGGTCAGGCGCGAATTGATCGAGGAAGACGCACAGGAACGCCTGCGCCTTGAACGTATCGAACATGAGGAACGTGAAGAACGCGAGCGGATGCGCGAGCGCGAGGAACGCCGGGCCTATGAAGAGCGCGAACGGTCAGAATACCGCTCAAGCTCAAGCTTCATCGACCGGCTTTCGGATATTCAGCGTAAGGCATTGGCAGATGGCTGCGAGTATCGTTATAACGCGGTGCCCAGCAAATTGCGGGCATGTCTGAACGGCACGGGGGGCAATTACGAAGAGGCGCTGGTTCAGGGTTGCCAACTTCGTTATTCGGGCGCGCCGGAAAAGCTCAGCCGCTGCCTGCGTAACTGAACTGTCTTAGTGGCGTAATTTGGGCGAATCATTCTAATGTCCGCCCGTGCCAACCCAGACCCTTCAGGAAGATCCCTTATCGGTTTTGCACCGCGTATTCGGCTTTGCTGACTTTCGCGGCCTGCAGCGCGTGGTCATCGATACGGTCAACAGTGGGCGCGATGCTGTTGTTATCATGCCCACCGGGTCCGGCAAGTCGCTGTGTTATCAGATACCCAGCCTGTGTCGCGCCGGCATGGGTGTTGTGATTTCGCCTTTGATTGCGCTGATGCAAAATCAGGTTGCGGCATTGGTCGAGGCAGGTGTTCGCGCTGCCGCCCTTCATTCCGGACTTGACCAGAACGCCCAGCGCCGGATTGAAGCCGATGTGCGTCGCGGGGTTATCGATCTGCTTTATGTGGCACCCGAACGACTTGTTGGCTCGTGGTGTCTGGATCTGCTGGACACCACCACCATCGCACTGTTTGCGATTGATGAAGCCCATTGCGTATCCCATTGGGGGCACGATTTTCGCCCCGAATATATGGCTTTACAGATTTTGGGAGAACGCTTTCCCAATGTGCCGCGTATCGCGCTGACCGCTACTGCCGATCCCGCAACTCGTCGCGACATTGCAGCCCGTCTTGGTCTTGATGAACCGGCGGAATTTCTGGCGGGATTTGACCGCCCCAATATTCAATACAGAATCATGCCCAAATCCGATCCGCGACGGCAGGCGCTGGCGTTTCTTGAAAGCCGTCGTCAGGAAACGGGAATCGTCTATCGCCTGAGCCGGGCGGGGGTTGAGGAAACCGCTGCCTTTTTAAGTGCGCAGGGATTTAACGCGTTGGCCTATCATGCCGGTCTTGACAGTGATACCCGTGCCCGGCACCTGAACCGGTTTTTAAACGAAGATGGCGTCATTATGGTTGCCACCGTGGCGTTCGGCATGGGCATCGACAAGCCGGATGTGCGCTTTGTCCTGCACATGGACCCGCCCCGGTCCATTGAAGCCTATTATCAGGAAACCGGACGCGCCGGGCGCGACGGTGAACCGGCATATGCGCTGATGCTTTATAGTATGGCTGATCTGATCAAAATGCGGGCGATGATTGCGACCGGTGACGGTGCCGAGGCCCAGCGCATGATCGAGCGCACCAAGCTGGAAGCACTGATTGCATTTTGCGAAAGCCACCAGTGCCGACGCCAGTCCCTGCTGGCGCATTTTGGTGATATTTCACCCGTTGCCTGTGGCAATTGCGATCGATGCCTTGAACCTGCTGCGACCTATGATGCCACCGAACCAGCACGTATGGCGTTATCGTGTGTCTATCGAACGGGACAGCGGTTTGGCGCTGGCCATATCATTGATGTGCTGCTTGGCGCAGACAGCGAGCGTGTGCGTCAATTGGGTCATGATAAACTATCGACCCATGGTATTGGCAAACATCTGCCCAAAAGCCAGTGGCGTGCCATCTTTCGACAATTATTGGCGCGTGATTTGCTGGTTGCTGACCCGCTTGACCATGGTGGACTGCGACTGGGTGAAGGTGCGCGTGAGCTTTTGCGGGGTGACAGTACTTTACAGCTGGTCCATTCGACCGAGGTACCTTCGCGCAAAACATCCTTACGTCGCGCCACCGCCACTACCAAATCACAAAATGGGCCTGATGAGGCGCTGTTTGAGATTTTGCGCAAATGGCGACGCGAACATGCCGAAGCGCAAGGTGTGCCACCTTATGTGATCCTGCACGACAAGACATTATGGGCAATTGTCGAACAACGCCCGGCCGACATGGCCGCGCTGGCCACAATCAGCGGGCTGGGTGAACGCAAACTGGCGCGTTACGGTGGCGAGCTGATCGCCACTCTTCGCCAGTATTAGGCAAGCTTTATCTCGCGCAGGCGTTCATGCAGAAAGGCATCAGCCAATATTGGTTGCGGATAAAGATCAGGACGTTCGTCACTGATACACTGGGCAAGCGTTGCGATTTCAAAATCACTTTCAAAATGCAGAAAGAACGGCATGGAATAACGCGGCAGATGCATCCGTTCCGGGGCCGGATTAACGACCCGATGGGTGGTTGATGGTAATACATTATTGGTCAGGCGTTGCAGCATGTCGCCAATATTGATCACGACACATCCCGGGGGCGGATTGATCGCCCGCCATAGACCGGCGCGATCCAGCAGCTGCAAGCCAGCCTCTTCGGCCCCCAGCAGCAAGGTGATGACATTGATGTCTTCATGCGCTTCGGCCCGCACCGCATCGGATGGTGCATCCAGCGGCGGATAATGCAGGAGACGCAGAATTGAATTGCCGTCACGTACTTTGTCATCAAAATAATCCGGGGCCAGTGCCAGATAGAGGGCAATGGCGCGCAGTATCTGCACACCCAGTTTATCGAGTGCGCGAAACAGCGTGGTAGCACGGGCGTGAAATCCCGGCAGTTCCGTCACGTCGATATTTTTTGGGCTGGCTGGATACAAACGATGGTCTTCCGGCAAATCGCGACCGACGTGCCAGAATTCCTTCAGATCAGAAAGTCTGGCGCCTTTCGCTGCCTCAATTCCAAAGGGCGTATATCCGCGTTGCCCGCCGCCATTCTTGATGCGGTATTTCAGCTTGAGTTCATAAGGCAGGGCAAAAAATGCGCGCATATCATCGGACACTGCCTGAATATCGGTCTGAACAATACCGTGATCGGCGATGATCGCAAATCCGTAGTCCGCAAATGACCTGCCTATGGCCTGCGCGAATGCCTGCGGGTCCGTATCATTCAGCCTGGCTGAAATCGCTACGCGCAGGCTGTCATCCTGACTGGGGGGGAACCGGGGACTGGCGGCATCTGGTCGAACGGGCGCGGACATTTTGTTCATAAATCCAAAGCTGGTCTTGTCGGCCCAATCGTCGCAAACTGTCCCGGTCAGCGCAAGAGCGCATCCAAGTACAGGCATCGTCAATGAAGATAGTGATTCGATCTGCCCGACCTGAAGACTGCCCCGACCTTGAACGGCTGGCCGCCGCCCTGAATGGTGCCGAGGGTAACCCGACGGACCTTTTTACCCGGGAATTTGCTCTGGATATCTGCTTTGGGCCGAATGCCAGTCTGAATGCGCTGGTCGCCGAAGCGGAGCTGGCTGACGGCCAGCACAGGGTGGTTGGCATGGCGCTTTTTCATGACAGCATCAATACCGGGTTTGGCCAGATCGGCAGCTATCTCAACGATCTCTATGTTGAGGCCAAGTGGCGCCGTCTGGGCATTGCCCGGGCGCTGATGGCGAATGTGGCCGCTGTGTCCCGTGCGCGGGGTCGCACCTTTATCTGGTGGACCGTCAAGCCCAAGAATACCGATGGCATGGCATTCTACCGGTCAATGGGGGCTGGTCAGGAGGCCGTTCTGGCTCATGCCGTGGGCTTTACAAATTTTGATGCGCTGGCGGATTCGATTATTCTCAATCCCGCAGCAGATCATTGATTGCGGTTTTGGCACGCGTGCGTGCGTCCACGGTTTTAACAATAACACCGCAGGCCAGCGACGGCCGGGTAATTCCATCCGGACCGACACCACCGCCCAGCGTGCCTGGCACCACGACCGAATAGGGCGGCACGCGCCCGATATGAACTTCGCCGGTCGCCCGGTCGATG
>CAISDR010000640.1 GCA_903884125.1 uncultured bacterium | reverse complement strand
CGGTACCCCCAGAATTTCCACACCCTCGCCCGCTAGTGTCTGACGGCGCGCCGCGTCGGCATCGGTAAAGGTCACCACCCAGGTTGGCACCTGTCGGGCAGTCTTAACCATTTTGGCCGTGACTGGCAGGCGCAGCCGGCCATCAGCCACAACACGCACGGGCGAGCGATGTTCCATCCCTGCCAGACGACAGGTCAGTTCCGGATCATCAATCAGGGCGGTTGAAGATCCAACCATTATCGCATCGGTCATAGCACGACCCAGTTGTGCCCTATCACGCGATGCCTGAGAGGTGATCCATTTGCTTTCCCCGCGCGCGGTCGCAATGCGTCCGTCCAGCGATGTTGCCAGTTTCAGCAAAACGCGCGGACGGTTGCGGGTGATACGCGAAATAAAGCCGGAATTCATCTGGGCTGCCTCGAGCGCCATCAGACCGATTTCTACCGCAAGTCCCGCATCGCGCAGGCGGGCATGGCCTGCGCCAGCGACGCGGGGGTCCGGGTCTTCCAGTGCCGAGACGACACGTGCGACCCCGGCAGCAATCAGGGTATCGGCACACGGCGGTGTCTTGCCATGATGAGAACACGGCTCCAGCGTAACATAGGCAGTGGCGCCAAGGGCAAGGCTGCCTGCCTGTTCAATGGCAATCGCCTCGGCATGTGGTCTGCCGCCGCGCTGAGTGAAGCCTCTTCCAACAATCTGCCCATCACGAACGATCAGGCAGCCGACGGATGGATTGGGCCAGGCCTGCCCCAATCCAAGCCGCGCCTGTTCCAATGCCTGCGCCATGAAATCATGATCGGAATTGGGGCTTGTGGTCTCGGGCATCGGTCGTTCCAAATCCACTTTCGCCGATATCAGATCAGACGTTCTAGCGCCGTGCGCGCCTGGGTCAGCGCCAAATAGATATGATAAGGTGTTGATGCGGGCATGCGGGCATCATAACACACCAAATCACGAGTCAATCGTTCGCGCCATCCACCATTGGGCAAAAGATATTGTTCAAAAAAGAAAGACAATGCGTGTTGCAAAGCCGCTTGCGCCCGGGCCGCAGCTTGGGGATCAGGATCAGTTATCCGCACCGCTTCAGCTTTGATATATTCCGTCAGCGGCCAGATACGCTTGGTATCACGCAGCACTTGGCCATCTGGTGATACTGCGTCAAAAACGCCGCCATGGACGCGATCAAGTCCATGGGCAAGCCCGAACGAAAACGTCCGATCCGCCAGGGCGTGCCAATCGGATTGCTGCAATAGATTAGCCGCCTCACCAATCAGCCAGGCCCATTCAAAGTGGTGCCCCGGTTCAACAATGTGTCCCTCGTCGGGTGTTGGTTGGCCCAGTTCATCCTTGAATTCGCCGATGGCATTGGAAGCTGGATAAATCAGGCGTGTTTCAAACAGATTCATAAGATCAAAGATACGCACCTTGTGTACTGCCGCGCCCGTAGCCCGATAGGCCGCGACCGAGGCTTCAAGCAGGTGCATATGGGGGTTTTGCAATAATCGGCCGTCGCGCGTCTGCCAGTCAGTCGACGCTTTTGCGGAATACCATCCGGCATCCAGCAGAAAATGGCGGGAAAGTTCCTGATCCAGCCGGGCAATCCAGGGGTCCGCAATGGTAAATCCG
>CAISDR010000639.1 GCA_903884125.1 uncultured bacterium | reverse complement strand
GGCGGCGATCCCATTTTGGGGTTCCAGCACATCGCCCGTGCCGGTTAATACCAGCGAGGTCTGGGCATCAGCGACCAGCATCATGGCCTCCAGCCGCCGCAGATAGCGGTCGGTACGCCAGTCCTTGGCCAGTTCCACACAGGCACGGGTCAGTTGCTGGGGAAATCGTTCCAGCTTGGCCTCCAGCCGTTCAAACAGAGTAAAGGCATCAGCGGTCGCCCCGGCAAAGCCCGCAATCACCCGGCCATCGGCCAGACGGCGGACCTTGCGGGCATTGGCCTTCATCACGGTCTGGCCAAAGGAGACCTGGCCATCGCCAGCGATGACGGCCTTATTGCCCTTGCGGACGCTGAGGATGGTGGTGCCATGCAGCAGGGGCATGGACTGGGTGGGGTCTTGGCTCAATATCACTACTCCAACCGCTGGCGGGGCCAGTTCAGGGACCCTTCATGTGGGGTCGATGGCCCGGACGTCAAGATGCCTTTGGCCTCTGGTCCAAGAGGCCGGTGCCTGCTACAAGACCCCGATCAACAGGCTTTTGAGCTGGCAGGAGATAAAGTCATGCGGCGGGCGAAGGTTGAGCGCAAGACGCGCGAGACCGAAATTTCGGTTGAAATCAATCTTGATGGTCAGGGCCACTGCGAAGCGGCAACGGGCATCGGCTTTCTGGATCACATGATCGATCAATTGGCGCGCCACTCGCTGATTGACATGGTCGTCAAAGCCAAAGGGGACCTGCATATTGATTTTCACCACACGACCGAAGACTGCGGCATCGCCATCGGCGAGGCACTTTCCAAAGCGCTGGGCAACCGTCAGGGCATCCGGCGCTATGGCGATGCGATTATTCCCATGGATGAAACCCTGACGCGGGTGGCGCTGGATGCATCCAACCGGCCCTATCTGATCTGGAAAGTCGCCCTGCACCGGCCAAAGCTCGGCGAGATGGACACCGAACTGTTCAAGGAGTTTTTCCAGGCGCTGGCACAGGCTGGCGGACTGACCCTGCATATCGAAAATCTCTATGGCGAGAACACGCATCACATCGTGGAAAGCTGTTTCAAGGCGACCGCACGCGCCCTGCGGGTCGCTGTTGAAATCGATCCGCGTCAGGCCCATGCGGTGCCATCCACTAAAGGGGTTCTGGGCGGCTCGCTCTGAAGGGATGATCTGTGACCCAATTCACCATCCAGCAGCGCAGCGGTCCAAAAGAGCGGCTGAACCCGGTCGCTGACCTGTCTGTCATCAAAGACGGGTTCAGCTGGGGTGCTTTTTTTCTGGGGCCGCTGTGGTTTTTAAACCAAGGCGCATGGGCGGTCTGCTTTGTGGATCTGGCCGCCAGTGTCATCTTTTGGAATCTTGCGGCCTATAGTGATGATCCAACCAGGTTTTTTACAGGTCTGGGTGTTTCAGGATTTGTGGCCACCCGGATATTTTTCGGTTTCGAAGGGTTTGACGCCATCCGCGATCATATGCGTTCGCAGGGCTTTGTGCTGGTCGCGCGCACAAGCGGTACGGATGATGAAGCCGCCCTGCTGGTCTATATGACGCAAATGCCGCATCTGCCGAATGTGGACGCGAAAAAGCCGGAATCCGCGCTTTTTCCATCGGGTGCACTGGCACAGGCCTTTGGTATGCGGTCACGGTTCGGCAAAGGGTCATTCAAG
>CAISDR010000638.1 GCA_903884125.1 uncultured bacterium | reverse complement strand
GAACCGGGCCGACAATTCCGGTGGATGGCAGTCAAGATCCTGTCGCTTAGTGGCTATTATCAGGTGCGTTTAGAATTTCATATATTTGGAATCATCCGCCATATTCCAAAACGCCATTCAATTGAAAAACACTGTTCCTCATCAAGTTCAGATTTTGCGTACTTCAGAAATGAAGCGGTTAATATCGGACTTAAGCGCTTGTGCCAATTGGCCGATTTCGATGCCGTCGAGCCCCAACAAAGTCATGGGAACCAGTATGTCAGAATGCGACACCTTAAGTCCGTGCAGGTAAAGGGCGAAGAAAACCCAGACCACAATGCTAGGTGGCAGATAAGATAGCAATGTCTTGAGTCCAAGGCCCGACGTAAAATTCCTAAGAAGTCTGAAGGGCATCTGGATTTGTCCTCCGTCTGCGGACCAGTGGCCGTCGCCAGCGTCTGGAATGATTATGGACCTAGAAGCGTTTGGCTTTGCGATAGATCAAGTAACAATCAGGTTAAATTGACCATAAAGGAACAATAGGCCGCAAAAAACCTGGATAATCTGTGGGTGCCTATAAATTGGGACAATCAATTGGTACCCTAACAAAGAACAGTGACTGAAGGCATACAATGAAGATCAACGAGCCAATCACAAATCGCGAAATCAAATTTGATGCTTCCCGCGTTCTGGTTTCTAAAACAGATGAACGTGGGAAAATAATATTTGCCAACCAGGATTTTGTGGACCTGAGCGGCTTTACGTCGGACGAACTTCTAGGCGCACCGCACAATATCGTTCGCCACCCGCACATGCCAAAAGAGGCATTCGCGGACTTGTGGGCCACGATAAAGGCAGGCGCTCCATGGGAAGGCCTGGTCAAAAACCGAAGCAAATCAGGTGACCATTATTGGGTGCGTGCAAACGCAACGCCGATAATCGAAAATGGCGTAATTAGAGGGTATATCTCGATCCGGACTGCACCAGAGCGTGATCAGATCATCGCAGCTGAAAATGCCTATACCCAATTGCTCGACGGTAAACAGGTCAACTTTTCGATACGACAGGGCGCGGCATATAAAAATGGTGTTCTGGCCGGTTTCCTCCGGGGCGCCGGATCACTATTCGGCCAATTGGCAATATCCACTACAGCCAGTTGGACAGCTGTTTGCTGGGCCATTGGTGTCGGCATCTGGGCAAATGGCACCTTCGTGACTGCCGCCGCTGGTGCCCTTGTTGGCCTGGCAATTGTCTGCCTTTTAAATTGGCGGTTATTGGGTGGCATCAGACACGACCTGAGGCGGCTTGAAGCCGACATATCGGCAATATCGGATGGTTCTGTCCGTCATGTTGTGGAGCTGGCTAGTATAGCAGAGCTAAACCCTTTGATCTGGCAGTTAAGAGCCCTTAAGGCAAAGATGGCATTCCAGGCCCAGGAACAAGCCGAGCTTGAGCGCAGAAGCAGCGACGAACGCAGGCGCGCCAGCGAGGATCTGGCGCGGCAGAGCAAAGAAGCCGACACCGAAAGATTGAAATCTCTTCAAGATATGGCAATTACTGTCGAAAATAATACTTCCGCTGTCATTGAGGTAATTGCCGGGTCGGCAAGAGATGTGCACCGCATTGCCGAGGTCATGAGCGAGAAGGCGAGCAATGTTTCCAGAGAGTCTCAAAGTGTCGCATCCGCTTCCGAACAGGCATTGGTCAATGCGCAGAGTGTATCTGCTGGCGCCGAACAACTTGCCCGCTCTATCGACGAAATATCTTCGCAGATTGGTCATTCCACCGAATTGACCAAACAGGCCGTTGATATAGGTGCGCGCGCACAACAGACAATTCTGGCGCTTGCCAACGCAATGAAGCGAATTTCCGACGTCACGAAGCTGATTTCGGACATCGCCAGCAAAACTGATCTGCTTGCACTTAACGCGACAATTGAGGCTGCCCGCGCGGGTGATGCCGGTAAAGGATTCTCGGTCGTTGCTGCCGAAGTAAAAAATCTTGCCACCCAGACAACCCGTTCGACCGAGGAAATCAGCCAGCAGATAACAGAAATACTGTCTGCCACAAATCGAGCGGTTATCGATGTAAGCGAGATCAGCGCCAAGATTACTGAAATCGATGCGGTATCGACAATGATATCTGCTGCTGTCGAAGAACAGGGCGCCGCCACAGCAGAGATTGCGCGAACCGTCGCCCAGACAGCAGATGCTGCAAGAGAGGTTTCCTCGCGCATCGCCCAGGTCAGCTCCGAATCAAACGAAGTGGGATCACGCACCACCGATGTTCGTACGGCAATCATTGCCATAACCAAGAATATCGAGGGCCTGAAAGCCGTATTGATCCGGACAATCCGCACTTCCTCCGATGAAATTGACCGGCGCGACGATGAACGGGTGTCTGCGCGTCTTGGTGTGACGGTTATCAGCGGCCCGAAAAGGTTGAGCACAAGTCTTGTAGATCTTTCGACTGGTGGTGCCAGGCTGCTCGCGATAAGCGGTATAATCGAAGGTCAGCGCCTTGAACTCGATATTGTAAGTATTGGACGCATTCGGGGCAAGGTGTCCTGCGCTGATGAATTTGGCGTTCACGTGGTATTTGACGCCATTGACAACGCGACATTGGTCAAACTGACCTCAGTCCTGCAGGACATTTCCAACGACGACAAACAATTCATCGACATTGCTTTGGGCGTTTCGTCCGCAGTTGAATCTGCGCTGGAAACAGCGATTTCCCGTGGCGACATCGCTGAGGCTGAATTATTTGATGTGAACTACAGCCAGATCGACGAAACGGACCCGCCACAATTTCTGACCAGGTTCACACCCTTCCTCGACAAAATCCTGCCTGCGATCATCGAACCACCTTTGGTACAAAATCGGCGGATCGTTTTTTGCGCCCCGGTTGACCTGAACGGATATTTGCCGGTTCACAATGAAAAATTCTCTCACCCGCAGCGTCGGGGCGAACCGGTGTGGAATGCTGCCAATTCGCGCAACCGTCGCATTTTCAATGACATGGTCGGGTTCTCCGCCGCACGGGTTTCCAAGGCCTTTCAGGTCCAGTCATATCAGCGTGATATGGGGGGCGGTGTAATGTTACCAATGAAAGAGGTTGATGTGCCGATCAAGGTTGGCAACAGGCAATGGGGTGCATTGCGCGTTGCGTTTTCGGTATGAACCTTTCAGGCATATGACGACACGCGGTGAATGGATTCAAGATCGCGCAGAACCCGTTTAATACGAATCTGGTTATCAAAACGGCGCTGGCCAGTTTGTAAAGCGGCGTCTAATTTTGACCCTTTCGGCGTCCAAGCGTGACCCCAACTGACCACCCAAACTGTGATTTGGCACACCCGGTTGGCAACAATATGCTGGGGTCGAAATTCAATGCCGATCAGGGATCAGACTGGCTGCCAGTTTACACTATCAGAATCAAATTGTGTGCTTCTGAATCAAACTTTTAGACCAATGACATTTACTAACCATTTAAAAATATTGGTGCGCCCGATAGGATTCGAACCTACGACCTACAGATTAGGAATCTGCCGCTCTATCCTGCTGAGCTACGGGCGCCCGGTTTGTGTTGCCCCTTTGGCTGGGGGTGACCGGGTGTGAACATGACGTGCCAGCGGGGTCTATGCAATGTCAAATTCGCCTATCGGGCAATTGCCTCGATCAGGCGCACGGTTTCCAGCCAGGCCGGGGTATTTGCCAGAAGTATCGTTCCTGCCTGATTGCCGACGATCGCCAGCCCGCCATAAATCGTGGCGCGATGGACATTGCCCAGTGTTCTGCGGTCATGAAATGCCAGCGCAAAAATGATTAGGTCGATCACCAGGGCGGGGAAAAAGGTGACGAACACGGGGGGCGGGCCTACCGCATCGGGTGGCGTAAGTGCTACCGCAAATGGCCGCGCCATTGGCGCTTCCAGCAGCAGGACAAAGGACAGCGCCATCAGGCGT
>CAISDR010000637.1 GCA_903884125.1 uncultured bacterium | reverse complement strand
TCGTCGCCCCCGCCGCCGCCGGCAGCCGCTTCCCATTCAGCAGATAAAGCGTCCTGATCTACGTTATCAGCGGCCATGACTTACGATCCCAATCATTACTGCACCAGGATTTCACGAAAAAGCAGATCGCGTACCTCGATCGGCTTTACCGCATTGTTTATTTCAGCCAGCAGTTCCGACCTGAGCCGGACAATACCAACCGATCCCTGCAGGTCTTCAACCCGCAATTCGCGCAAATATACCTGAAAAGTATCGGCAAGGCGCGCCTTTAGCGGTTCCAGCTTGTCGATATCGGATTCGCGGGTCAACTCAAGCGCCAGCTTGATCTTTAAATAGACCGGCCGTTTGCCCGGCGGAACCGACAGATTGACGATCAGGTCATCAGGCTCATAGAGCGGCGGTGTCGGAATCTTCTTGGTCGGCGCTTCCCCTTCCTTGGCATCGCTTGGTGCTTTTTCTTCAGCAAAGGCAGGGTGAAATGAATCAAGGGATACCGAAAAGAACAGCGCCAGCATCATCGCCCAGATAAAACCAGTCCGCGCCGCGCTCTTATGGCGCTGCCGGGTCCCTGTATCAACTGGTGGCGAGTGAAAAAACATTATCGGGCCTTATTGTACCAACAGCTCTTTGAACAGGACATCACGCACTTCGATTGGGGCGACTGCCTGGGTCACGCGCGCAAGCAGCTCTTCTTTCAGGCGAACGATACCAACCGATCCCTGAATATCCTCGGTGCGCAACTCGCGCAGATAGACCTGAAATGTATCAACAATACGGGGCTTCTGCTTTTCCATCTCGGCATGCAGTTCGGGACGCACAATTTCGATTGCGACCTTTAACTTGAGGTAAGAGGCGCGTTTGCCCGGCAGGGTCGAAAGGTTCACCACCATATCGTCCAGTTCAATTATGGGCGAATTATCAGCCGCGCCACCTTCTTTGCCCCCTTCTTTGCCGCCTTCCTTGCCAGCTTCACCACCTGCAGCTGCCTCGTGGCCGCCGCCCTCTTTGGCACCTTCTGTCTTGTGCCCACCCTCTTCCGCGCTGGCATGGGCCTCGCCACCTTTGCCTTCGGCTGCAGGTGCCTCAGCAGACGGACCGCTCAGAAACAGGAAGTAAATGACAGCAAAAAGGATCAGCAACACAGCAAAAGCACCGCCGCCAACCATCAGCAGAAACGGCGTGATCAGCTTCTTTTTGCCGCCACCCTCTTCGCCTTCGGCCGCCTCATCGCCATGGCCATCATCGGCTTTCTTATCTGGCTTTTTATCCGACATCGACTATCCCTCGGGCTATTCCCGCATGAGTGCTGCCTGCCCGCAAAGGGCCGGTGTCATAGATACGGTCCAGCCAGTGTGACTGAATCGCTTTACAAAGTGTATGCTGCCGCGAGGCAGATTACCGCTGTTAATCAATGAACGGGTTTCGTTAATGTTAGGTTACGGCCCTGCAAATACGAGAATTGGCAGCTCTGGCGTCAATCGGCTGACCACGCCGCAATTTAAAACCACTTAAAATAGCTTTTTAAAATTTTGCTTGTTTTAACACTAAAAACGGAACATTTAGTGTACAATTTTGACTCAGCTTGCCAATCGGCGATTTCAGGATTGCGGCTTTTGAGAAATCTTGGCGAAGCGGTATTTGCTCTTGGAGCCGGACTGACACTTGCGGCGATGGCTCTGACATGGCCAGCTGCTGGCTTTCAGCCGTCAGACGCTCAGATACAGGGTATCGGTTCGCAGACAGATATTCCCGGTGTCAACCACCTTACCCCCTGCTTTGTGCCGGGCAATGACTGTCAGGCTGTGATTGTTCAGGTAATTGAAAAGGCCGAACAACAGATATTCGTTCAGGCTTATTCGTTTACGTCCGAGGCGATATCTGACGCGCTGATAGGCGCCATGCAACGCGGGGTCAATGTCACCGTCGTCTTAGACAAAAGCCAGCGCCGGGAACATTTTTCAGTCGCAGCGCAGCTAAATGCCGCTGGCATTCCGGTCTGGATCGACGAAAAGCCCGCTATTGCCCATAACAAGGTGATTGTCGTGGATCAGCTGGTAACCATCACCGGATCCTTTAACTTCACAAAATCCGCCCAGACCCGAAACGCCGAAAATCTGGTCTTGATCGTCGACCAGCGTGTTGCCAAGGCCTATCTGGACAATATCACAAGCCGAATCGAACAAAGCGTCCCGTTTCGCTGATCCGACCAGAGGAGCGGCTTCCGGCCATCCTTACCATATTGTCCCGGCAAATCCTGCCGAGGGTGAACTGTTCAGGCCAGGTCAAAGACTGCGACAGGCTTTCTCCCCAAACCTGAACTCATTTATAAGTTATTGAAATATATAATATATATTAAAAAATGAGCGACTGGCATGGCTCATGCATACCTTGGCGTGTCGCGGTACCGATGGTCGGTTCGCCAATCGTTCGA
>CAISDR010000636.1 GCA_903884125.1 uncultured bacterium | reverse complement strand
GGCGATTTAGGAACACGCGGGCAATCCGTGGACGTTCAAGCCCAATTGCACTTTCGCGTTCAACAATCGATGCCAGTATCAAAACCGCTTGGGGCTCACCCAGCAAAGGGCTTTTCGGGTGCGACGTAATCATTGCATCCAGCAAACTGGTCTGGGCATTTGCCATGCGCTGAAGCAATAGGTGCCGCTCTGCACCGCGTTCGACAAAATAGGTGTCAGGACGCAGTGACCCCTCTGGTGGATTTGCCGCAGGCAATTGTCCATCAAGAAAATCAAGCTCCTTCAGAAGATCCAGCACGTCGGCAACTGTCCAACCTTCGGGGACCGTGACACGGTGCTGAACCACCTTTCCCTGACGCAGCAATTCAGTAATTTCCGACATCGAAATGCTTGCATGAAATGCATATTCACCTGCACGCAGATTGCGCGATCCACCATTGATCAACAGGCCAAGCAGAAAAATTTCGGGCCGCGTTACAATACCCTGCGTAGCCAGTTCGTTGGCTATGGCCTGAAGTCCCTGACCTTTGGGCAATATGATAACCCGTTCAAATGTCAGTGGACCGGGGGAAGTCCAGCTTTTGGCAATCCACCAATACGCGGTCATTGCCACAGCCAAAACTGCTAAAAGCAGCGTGCCTGTTACCAGGACCAGCCGTCGCATGATTTTAGTTAAATCGGCTCAGAATAAGTGTGGCGTTGGTTCCGCCAAAGCCGAATGAATTCGACATGGCAATATCCACTTTTGCCGTGCGCGGTTTGTGCGGCACCAGATCAATCGGTGTTGAAACTGATGGCTGGTCCAGATTCAGGGTGGGCGGAATGATGCCATCTCGCATGGCCAACAGACAAAAGATTGCTTCAACGGCACCGGCTGCACCCAACAGATGGCCGATTGAAGATTTGGTCGAAGACATGGCAACTTTGGAAGCTGCCGAACCGAACAGCCGCTCGACCGCAGCCAGTTCTATTTCATCGCCGACCGGCGTCGACGTGCCATGCGCATTGATATAGCCGATCTGGTCTGGCGAAATTTTGGCACGCTTGACCGCGGCCTGCATTGCCCTGAATGCGCCATTACCATCTTCCGGTGGCGAGGTGATATGGTAGGCATCGCCGGACAGACCATAGCCGATCACTTCACCATAGATGCGGGCACCACGGGCTTTGGCATGGTCCAGGCTTTCAAGCACCACGACCCCCGCCCCTTCGCCCATCAGGAAGCCATCACGATCCTTGTCCCATGGCCGAGAAGCGCGCTCCGGCGTATCATTAAAACTGGTGGACAAAGCGCGACAGGCGGCAAATCCCGCCATGCCCAAACGGCAGACGGCTGATTCAGCACCACCTGCCACCATGACATCAGCGTCATCAAGCATGATCAGACGCGCTGCATCACCGATGGCATGGGTGCCGGTGGCACACGCCGTGACCGCAGAATGGTTCGGGCCTTTAAGACCCCATTTGATCGAGACGTAGCCAGACGTCAGATTGATCAGGCGTCCCGGAATGAAAAAGGGCGACAGTCGCCGCGGCCCCTTGTCCGCGACCAGTAAGGCCGCTTCTTCTATTCCCTGAAGGCCGCCAATACCTGAACCGATCATTACGCCTGCGCGGCAACGTTCTTCATCATCCTTGGGCTCAAAGCCGGAATCCTTGATCGCCTGTTCAGCCGCCGCCATCGCATAGACGATGAAATCATCAATGCGCTTTAAATCCTTATGATCGACCCATTCGGCAGGATTGAACGTCCCGTTCAGTCCATCCCCGCGCGGGACGGTTGCCGCAATGCGTGCGGGCAGGTCCGACACATCAAATGTCGTGATGGGTTTGGCACCGGACCGACCTTCAAGCAAACGCTTCCACGACTCTTCGACCCCGCAGGCAAGCGGCGTGACGAGCCCTAAACCGGTAATTACCACACGTCTCAAGGTTAGGTCCTGGCCAATACCATTAAAGGGACCGCCGAGAATATCCCGGCAGCCCCCAAACGGTAAAGCTGGTTAGACGTTAGCTTCAATAAACTTGATTGCGTCGCCAACGGTCAAAATCGTCTCAGCCGCGTCGTCCGGGATTTCGCAACCGAATTCCTCTTCAAACGCCATGACGAGTTCGACTGTATCCAGGCTGTCAGCACCCAAATCGTCGATAAAGCTCGACTTTTCAGAGACTTTCTCTGCCTCGACGCCGAGGTGATTCACAACGATCTTCTTTACGCGCTCGGCGATATCACTCATCTCTCGTCCCTCATTTCAGCGTCTGGAACCGGGCCGCAATTAGCCCCGGTAATTCTCGGTACTGGCCTGACCCATCGCCCCATTGAATGGATCATGGCCCATGGCTCAGGTCGCGTGCGGTCGGTCAACCGCCACGATAGGGCTCTGGTAACATAGTTCTTTTGGCATTGCCAGCGTGGCCGTGAGCCAATTTTGACCTTCCTGCCCCGCCAACGGGCCTCAATCAAATCATCGCCATGCCACCGTTTACATGCAGGGTCTGGCCGGTGACATAGCCTGCTTCGCTGGCGGCCAGATAACGCACGGCGGCCGCCACATCCAGCGGCTTTCCCAGAACCCCGGCGGGCACCCGGCCAAGGATTCCGGCCCGCTGGGCCTCGGTCAGTGCCGCCGTCATTGGCGTTTCAATGAATCCCGGGGCCACACAGTTCACCGTTATGTTCCGGCTGGCCACTTCCTGGGCCAGAGACTTTGACATGCCGATCAGGCCTGCCTTGGCGGCGGCATAATTTCCCTGGCCCGGATTACCCGTCACGCCCACAACCGAAGTGATTGTAATGATACGGCCATAGCGGCGCTTCATCATGCCTTTGACCGCGGCCCGGCACAGCCGGAAGGTCGAGGTAAGATTGACCTCGATCACCCTGGCCCATTCCTCATCCTTCATCCTTAGAAACAGGTTATCCCGGGTAATTCCCGCGTTATTGACTAGTATGTCGAGACTGCCCATGGCCGCATCTGCCGAACCGATCAGCCCGTCGACCGCCACCGAATCTCCCAGATCGCACGGCAGGATATGGACCCGTTCGCCACCCAGATCGGATTTGACCTTTTCCAGCGCATCGATCCGTGTGCCGGATATCGCAACCACAGCACCCGCCATATGCAGCGTCTGGGCGATGGCCTGGCCGATCCCGCCGGATGCACCGGTGACCAGCGCGGTCTTTCCCGTCAAATCAAACATATAATTTTCCTTACAATGATTTGGCGAAGGCTTCGACTTCGTCTGGGGTTGCGATATTGATGGTGGCCGTGTCCCTGGCAATGCGTTTGGCCATGCCTGACAGCACCTTTCCCGCCCCCAGCTCGACCAATGTCGAAACGCCTTGGGCGACCATGAACTCCACCGATTCGCGCCAGCGCACCAGACCGGTGACCTGGGCTACCAGCAATTTGCGGATGTCATCGGCAGATTGAACGCTCGTCGCGGTCACATTGGCAACCAAGGGGACTGCCGGGGCGGAAATCCGTGCTTCGGCCAGGGCTTGGGCCATTTCATCGGCTGCGGGCTTCATCAGCGCGCAATGGAACGGCGCTGATACGGTCAGCATCATGGCCTTTTTGCCCCGCCCCTTGGCAATGGCCACGGCACGGTCAACTGCTGCGGCCGCTCCCGAAATCACGATCTGTCCGGGTGCGTTGTCATTAGCAGGATCAACAACCTCGCCCTGAGCCGCCTCGGCCAGGACTTCGCGGACGAAATCCATTTCAACCCCCAGCAGGGCCGCCATTGCGCCCACCCCGACAGGTACCGCCCGCTGCATCGCCTGCCCCCGTCGGCGCAGGAGACGCGCCGTATCCGTCAGCGAAATCGCACCGGCAGCGGCAAGGGCTGTGTATTCACCCAGCGAATGACCCGCGACAAATTTTGCGGTCTTTGCCAGATCAACACCACAATCGATCGACACCATGCGGGCTGCTGCCACACCCACCGCCATCAGCGCGGGCTGGGCATTTTCCGTCAGCGTCAGTTCCGCCTCCGGCCCATCCCACATCAGGCGGCTTAAATGCTGGCCAAGTGCGTCATCCACTTCCTGAAACACGGCCTTTGCCGTCGAACTGGCGTCGGCCAGGGTCTTGCCCATGCCAACAGCCTGCGAGCCCTGTCCGGGAAATGTATAAGCATGCGTTAGGGCGGTCATGGCCATACCTTTAACGTTTGAGGCGCAATTGGCGGCCAGACATAGACCGGATCAGGATGATGTCAAGAACCGTTCCTTTCGATAATTAGCCTTCCCGGGGGATTTTTAGCGGGCACAGACCCTTTCAGCTTGCCTTCTGGCGCACCCTGACTATAGTGCGCGGCTTCCCGGTGGCCGGGGCAGGCATGTCGCCTGAGCCGAAGCTGCGTCAGGGTTCGACCTTGAAGGAGATCTGTATGCCGTTATACGAGCATGTATTCATTGCGCGACAGGACGTGTCCGCGCAGCAGGTTGAGGGGCTTACCGAAGCCTTTTCAACCATCATTACCGAAAATGGTGGCAAGGTGGCCAAGACCGAATATTGGGGTCTTCGCAACCTGACCTATCGGATTAAAAAGAATCGCAAGGGCCATTACGTGCTGATGAACCTTGACGCGCCACCGGCGGCAATTGCCGAAATGGAACGTCAGATGGGCATCAATGAAGACGTGGTGCGTCTGTTGACCGTGCGCGTTGAAGCGCTGGAAGAAGGCCCGTCAGTGGTCATGCAAAATCGCGCCAACCGCGAAGAGCGGTCGCGTCGTGATGATATGGGCGGCGGTTATAGTGACCGTGACCGTGGCTATGGTCCGCGCGAAGGCGGACGTGACCGTGGGGATCGCCCGCGGATGGAGGGACGCGATGACTGATCGTATGGACCGTATGGACCGTTCTATGGGCTCTGACCGCATGGGCGGTGATCGTCCTGAACGCGGTGGCGACCGCCCCGGCCAGTCTGCCGTTCGCCGGCCGTTTTTCCGCCGTCGCAAGACCTGCCCGTTTTCAGGCGAAGGCGCACCGGTCATCGACTACAAGGACATTAAGCTGCTGCAGCGTTTCATCTCTGAACGCGGCAAGATTGTCCCGAGCCGGATCACCGCTGTGTCGGCCAAAAAGCAACGCGAACTGGCCCGCGCCATCAAGCGCGCCCGTTTCCTGGGGCTTTTGCCCTATGTGATGCGCTAGGAGGATATTATGGAAGTCATTCTCCTGGAACGTGTGCCAAATCTTGGCCAGATGGGCGATGTGGTAAAGGTGCGCGACGGTTATGGTCGCAATTTCCTGCTGCCGCAGAAAAAAGCGTTGCGTGCGACCAAAGCGAACAAGGAACGCTTTGACCGTGAACGCGTCACCCTTGAAGCGCGCAATCTGGACCGCCGCAAGGATGCCGAAGCCATTGGCGTGAAGTTGGATGGTCAAGCAATCAAAGTTATCCGTCAGTCGGGTGATACCGGCCAGCTCTATGGCTCGGTCTCGGCCCGCGACATCACGGACGGCCTTGTCGCCATCGGCTTCAATATTGAACGCCATCAAGTCACCTTGCTGAAGCCGATCAAAAATCTCGGCATTCACAAGGTCAAAGTGCTGCTGCATCCGGAAGTCGAAGTGTCGGTGTCGGTCAACGTCGCCCGCTCGATGGAAGAAGCGGAACGTCAGGCCAAGGGCGAAGACGTGTTGAAGCGTGATGACGCTGCTGAAGAAGAAGCCGTTGATCCGGCAAGCCTTCTGGAAAACCCGGAAGCAGTCGCGTCAGAGGCAGAGGCCGCAGCCTAGCGCTCTAGCGTTTACAGCAACGATTAAACGGGCGGCTGTTTCAGTCGCCCGTTTTTTTTGGACAAACACTTTTCCCCGATATCCCCAGGTGCGGGTCCAACACCAAGCTTGTCCGGAACACCGGGCGCAGCGCATACTCTGGCCTTCATTTTCTGATCAACGCTTCTCGGGTGGGATTTTCAACACATGCTGGATATGAAACCGCGCCCGCGCAGTGATGATATGGATGACGGTACAGCCGCCTATCGACTGATGCCGCATAATATCGAAGCCGAACAGGCAACGCTGGGTGCTATTCTGGTTGATAATCAGGCGGTTGATCGTGTGTCCGAATTTCTGACCCCGGAACACTTCTATGAACCGCTGCATGGACGTCTTTACGAAGCCATGCTGGGCCTGCTGCATCGCGGGTTGATCGCCACACCGGTCACGCTGAAAACCTATTTCGAAGGCGACGAGGCACTGGCCCAGGT
>CAISDR010000635.1 GCA_903884125.1 uncultured bacterium | reverse complement strand
GCGATTGTTTGTGGTGGTGAATGCCGGACGCAAGGCAGTTGATTTCGCACATCTGCGCATGGGACTGGGCGGGGATGCAGGCCTGACCGAACTGCCCGCACGCGCGCTGATCGCGCTACAGGGACCAAAGGCGCTGGACGTGCTGACACGATTTGCTCCCCAGGCCGAAAAACTCAAATTCATGCAGATCGCGATTATGTCAATCGCCTCCATCGAAGCCATTGTCACCCGATCAGGCTATACCGGTGAAGACGGGTTTGAAATTTCGCTGCCTGCAAGTTTCGCCGCTGTGATCTGGGAGCGATTTCTTGCCGAGCCCGAAGTGCGTGCCATCGGCCTTGGTGCGCGTGACAGTCTTCGTCTGGAGGCGGGCCTGTGTTTATACGGCCATGATATTGATGAGGCCACAAGTCCGATAGAAGCAGGCCTTGGCTGGATCATTTCAAAACGCCGGCGCGCGGATGGCGGCTTTCCCGGTGCCGGGCGCATCCTTGGCGAACTGGCCGACGTACCAAAGGTCAGGCGGGTTGGCATATTGCCCGATGGTCGTGCACCGGCACGCGCCGGGACCATGATTGTGGATCAGCATGGTAAAGCCATCGGCCATGTCACATCGGGCACTTTTTCGCCCAGTCTGAATGCACCCATCGCCATGGGCTATGTTCAAAGCCAGTTTGCACAGGCGAATACGCCCATTGGCCTGAATATCCGCGACAAAATCCATCCTGCACGAATAACCAGCATGCCATTCGTGCCCCATCGCTATGCCAAGCCACGGAGCTAGTCTGATGACAAAATATACCAAAGATCATGAATGGGTGCGCCTTGATGGACCGCTTGCCAGTTTTGGCATTACGGATTTCGCGCAAGGTCAGCTGGGCGATGTTGTGTTCGTGGAACTCCCGGAAATCGGCAGGCGCATCGCCGCCGGTGACCAGATCGCGGTTGTGGAATCGGTAAAGGCCGCCAGCGATGTTTATGCCCCGGTTGGCGGCGAAGTCGTGGAGATCAATTCGGCACTGGTGGATGCGCCCGATATGGTCAATGCCAGTGCGGAAGGCGACGGCTGGTTTGCAAAAATAAAACTCGACAATCCATCAGCTCTTGATGGCCTGATGGACAAGGCCGCCTATGATGCCTTTGTGGGGAGTCAATCCTGATGCGCTATCTGCCGCTGACCCCTCATGACCGCGCCGAAATGCTGGCGATGATCGGGGCAAAATCCATCGATGATCTGTTTGTTGATGTTCCACAACAGGCTCGACATTTTCATCCGCTTGAACTGCCGCCCCATTTGGGCGAACTGGGGGTAGAACGAAAACTGTCGGCGCTTGCGGGAAAAAATCTTTCAGCTGGCTCTGCGCCATTTTTTATCGGCGCTGGCGCTTATCGCCATCATGTCCCGGCGAGTGTGGATCATCTTATTCAGCGGTCGGAATTTCTGACGTCTTATACGCCATATCAGCCGGAAATTGCCCAGGGCACGCTTCAGTATCTGTTTGAATTCCAGACTCAGGTCGCGATGCTGACCGGCATGGATGTTGCGAATGCATCAATGTATGACGGCTCGACTGCTGCGGGCGAAGCAGTCCTGATGGCCAGCCGGATCACGCGCCGTCAGCGGGCCATTGTCTCGGGTGGGGTGCATCCCCATTATCGCGCTGTGATCGAAACCGTACACGCCTTAAGTGGTGGTCAGGTTCATCTGGCACCGGCGTCGATTGATGATCTGGATGGGCTGATTGGAATGATCGATGATCAGACCGCCTGTGTTGTGGTTCAAAATCCCAATCTGTTTGGTGCTGCCTGCGATCTGTCTGCCTTGGCGCAGGCAGTGCATGGTCGCGGCGCGCTGCTGATTGTGGTGGTCACGGAAATAGTTTCGTTAGGCCTGCTGACCCCGCCCGGTGAAATGGGTGCTGACATTGTTGTCGGCGAAGGCCAGTCGCTGGGAAATGGTCTGAATTTCGGTGGTCCTTACCTTGGCCTGTTTGCTACCCGCGAAAAATTTCTGCGCCAGATGCCGGGACGTCTGGTCGGCGAGACAGTGGACGCCGATGGCAAGCGTGGTTTTGTGCTGACACTGTCAACGCGCGAACAGCATATCCGTCGCGACAAGGCCACCAGCAATATATGTACGAATGCGGGCTTATGCGCGCTGGCTTTTTCAATTCACCTGACCCTGCTGGGCGAAGCCGGTCTGACCCGGCTGGCTGAACTCAATCATGCCTATGCGCTGGATGTTGCTGACCGGCTTGCGGCCGTATCCGGCATTTCGGTTCTGACGCCGACATTCTTCAATGAGTTCACGATTGATTTCGGACAGCCGGCAGCGTCGGTTGTGGAACGACTGGCAGGCCGTGGCATTCTGGCTGGCGTACCATTGTCACGCCTTTGGCCGGACGAACCCTTGCTGGCAAATGCAGCAGTTCTGGCGGTGACAGAAACCAATACAGCCCAGGATACAGATGACCTGATTGCAGCGCTGAAAGAGGTGCTCTGATGATGAGCAACACGGGCCGTCCTACTCGACCATCCGCATTGGGATCGGTTGAGCCCGCCACGCCAACTTTTTCGGGTAACCGGGGGCTGATGCATGATGATCCGCTGATATTTGAGCAGGGCATGCACGGACGCAGCGGCGTCGATCTGCCCGATGTGCCCGGATATGATCATGGGCGGCTTGGTCGCCTGCGTCGCAAATCGGCGATCGGCCTGCCCGGACTTGCCGAACCGCAAGTGGTACGCCACTACGTGCGCCTGTCGCGACTGAACTATGCCATCGACATGGGGCTGTATCCTTTGGGATCGTGTACGATGAAACATAATCCGCGCCTTAATGAAAAACTGGCGCGGTTGCCCGGATTTGCCGATCTTCATCCCCTGCAACCCCAATCCACGGTTCAGGGTGCGCTGGAACTGATGGATCAACTGGCTCACTGGCTGAAAACCCTGACCGGCATGCCGGCGGTGGCGTTAAGTCCAAAGGCTGGCGCGCATGGTGAACTATGCGGCCTGATGACCATCAAGGCAGCACTCGAAGCACGCGGCGAACGGCGTACCCGCATTCTCGCACCTGAAAGCGCCCATGGCACCAATCCGGCAACGGCAGCCATGTGCGGTTTCACGATTGAAAATATTCGTGCAAATAGCGATGGGCGTGTTGATCTGGACCAGTTGAAAGCAGCACTTGGTCCCGATGTTGCAGCCGTGATGGTGACCAATCCCAATACATGCGGCCTGTTTGAACGTGACGTGATTGCGATTGCCGATGCCGTTCATGCGGTGGGCGGATACTTCTATTGCGACGGTGCAAATTTCAACGCCATTGTCGGGCGCGTGCGTCCGGGTGATCTGGGTGTTGATGCCATGCACATCAATCTTCATAAAACTTTTTCAACGCCGCATGGCGGCGGCGGCCCGGGGGCGGGACCAGTCGTGTTGTCCAGGGCGCTGGCCCCTTATGCGCCGGTTCCCTATGTGGTTCACGACGAACAGGGATTTCATCTGGTCGAGACGGTTGATCAGGCCCGGACAGGCGGTGCCTCGCCCTGTGGCCGGATAAGTGCGTTCCATGGTCAGATGGGTATGTTTGTTCGGGCGCTGGCCTATATGCTCAGCCATGGTGGCGACGGCCTGCGACAGGTTGCAGAAGACAGCGTTCTGGCAGCGAACTACCTGCTTGTCCGCCTGTCAGAAAAGCTGACGCCATCCTTTTCCGGTCCATGCATGCATGAGGCCCTTTTTGATGACCGCTTCCTGAAGGATACCGGGATCACGACGCTCGATTTTGCCAAGGCAATGATTGATGAAGGCTACCATCCCATGACAATGTATTTTCCGCTGGTTGTGCATGGTGCCCTGCTGATCGAGCCCACGGAAAGCGAAAGCCGCGCCAGTCTGGATGCATTTGCCGAAACTTTGCTGGCTCTGGCCAATGCTGCCCAAAGCGGCGAAAAACAGAGGTTTCTCGACGCGCCTCAGCTGGCACCGCGGCGCAGGCTTGACGAAACAGCGGCCGCGCGCAAACCGAAACTGCGCTGGGGTGGAGAGGAACCGGTACGGGCAGCCGCCGAGTAGTCCGGGCAAACGGGCACAAATATTCGTTCTGCGACGGAACGCCGCAGAGGTGTCAGTGCCCTGCCGTGTTCAACTTGCATCCTGAATAAGCAGTCGGCTCCACACTCAATGGGCTGGCACGGTACCAACTGGTGCCGATTGGGATGGGAGGTGGTCGGAATGCCCAGCATACAGATGATTGAATTCTGTTCTCATCCTGCCGCATTGCCGGCTGCCTTCCGGTTTGGTTTCGAACGCCAGAGCGAAGACTTATGCAAACCGACAGGATCCGTCCCGGTGGTGTTTTGATGGATGAGTTGCGCAACAAGCGCCAAGCGGACGATCCACATGCACATAGTTTGCATAAGCTGGCGCGAATAGAAGCAGCGCTCGATCGACTGGACAGCGGCACCTATGGCTTTTGCGATACGTGTGGCGAGCCGATTGCCATTCTTCGTCTTGAACGGGATCCATCGGTTCTGGTATGCGGTGCCTGCATTGCCAAGCACTGATCCTGAGGCTGCCGTGAAAACTTGCGTTTTGTTCCGCATCGGTCGCAATGCGGGGGCTTTAATATTGATTACTTGGGCACTTTGTCCGATCCAAGTAATCGCTTTACCAGAGCGGGCCTGTGAGTTATCAAGTCTTGGCCCAATTGGCTACGAACTCTGCCTGGCGCAACGGCTGGATGATCAGATTGCAAGCCTGAGGGCCAAAGCTGCTGCATTCGAAGCAATGGCACGGCAGCGCAATCCGAAATGCGATCAGGAAGGTCCTGATCCGGCCCGTCCGGCTGGATGTGAGATGGCGGCAAGTAATATGTCACGTGACGCCGGTTCAATTCGTCTTGAGGCGGATCAAAAGGAAGCTGAAGCCGAAAGTCACCGTACCAGGGCAGAAGCAATGCGAAAAAAAGTATTCGACTCCGGCAAGTAGCCGAGCATCAAGTTTAGTTGCCCAAGAATATTTCATGAGAGCGTCTGATTGCATTCAGTCGAATGCGGAGAATTTCATTGGCAAGCGAACAGGATGAAAAGCTGGTTTCGACCCAAAGGCTGTTTATTCCTCGACGGCTCGCGCCAGTTCTGATTTCAGGCGTATTTCTGATTATTGCGGTTATTGTCACCGCGGGCGTGATTTTGCGTCAGGGCTATGTTTCGGCGGTCCGGAATGCGCAGGTCACCACATCGAACCTGTCGCAAGCTCTTTCAGATAATCTCACTCATCGTATCGAAACAATTGATTTCGGGCTTCGCGCGGTTCTTGATGAAGTGCATGATCAGGACCGTCTGGGCATAAAGGACGACAGGCGCATCCTTGATGTGATCGCGCGTCAGGACAAGCGCAATTCGTGGCCGGTCGGATTTCGGGTGTTTGGCCCCGATGGCAAGCGCAAGTTTGCAGTCAGTACAGTGAACACCAATGAAGCAGATATTTCCGAGCGGGATGATTTCAAATTTCTGCGCGATACACCCGATGTTGGTCTTTATGTTTCGCCGCCAGTATGGGGTATTACGGCGCAACAATGGATCGTTGTCGTGGCGCGTCGCATTACACTGAAGGACGGGTCATTTGGGGGCACCATATATGGTCCGATTCCCGTCAAAAAACTTATCCAGGCATTTTCAAACCTGAACCTCGGCCCCGGCGGGATCGTGGCGCTTTACCACACCAACTTTCAGTTGGCGGCGCGCTATCCCGATCCCGGTCCATCTCTTGGTAAAGCGATCCTTAGCGATACACTTCGCGACATTATCAGATCCGGCAATCTGGAATCCGAACTGAAATACGTGGCGGCTGTGGATGGTGTCCGGCGGCTTGGTTATGTCCGTCGCCTGCCGGATCAGCCCTATTACATTCTGGTCGGTCTGTCAGAGGCGGATTATCTGGGCGGATGGTATGCGGATGTTACGCGCATTTCGCTGGGCGCTGCACTGATGATCGGCCTGATACTGCTGGGTATATATGTGGCCTGGCGGGTGAACAGGCGCGAAGCCAGAACGCAGCTGGCGCTCCAGTCGCTGGAACTTGCCGAACGTGCCAATCAGATAAAGGCAGAATTCCTTGCCACCATGAGTCACGAGATACGCACACCAATGAACGGCGTGTTGGGCATGACCGAGCTTTTGGCCGGGACTGAGCTGAGCAAAATTCAGCGCGATTTCGTGAACTCCATCGAATATTCCGGCAAGCACCTGTTAGGTATCATTAATTCGATCCTTGATTTCTCCAAGATTGAATCAGGTCAGGTCAGGCTGGAAACATCAACACTGGATATAATCCGGCTGATTGACGAAACCGCTGCAATGTTTATCCAGCCGGCTCGCGACAAGGGGCTGGAACTGATTGTTCCCGCGCCTGATACAGTAATTCCGATCCTGCGTGGCGATCCGCTGCGCCTGCGCCAGATTTTGATCAATCTGCTGAATAATGCCGTTAAGTTTACCGAGTCAGGTTCGATCACATTGGGAATGAATGTTCTGCAGATCAGCGATTCCCATGTTGAGCTGGAATTTTTTGTCGCTGATACCGGGATCGGGATAGCGCCTCAGGCAGCCGAACGGATTTTTGACCAGTTTGCTCAGGCCGACGAAACGACAACACGGAAGTTCGGGGGAACCGGGCTTGGTCTGGCGATTTCAAGGTCGCTGGCCGAACTGATGGGCGGCAGGCTGACATTGGACAGGAATGTCGCTGTGGGTGCGACTTTCCGGCTGCATCTGGTGTTGCAGCGTGAACGCCGGTCTCCTTCTTCCGGCAGAAGGAACGCCAGCGGGGATGAAAATTCCTCTGGTGTTCAGGCGGATCAGGAAGCTCTTTTGCGCAACTGCTCTGTCCTTCTGGTCGAGGACAATGATGTGAATCGGATCCTTGGTCAGGCGATGTTGAACAGCATGGGCATTGAAGTTGTTCTGGCCGAAAACGGGCGGGAGGCGCTGGCCAGCTACAGACGCCGCCGGTTTGACCTGGTTTTGATGGACTGCCAGATGCCGGATATTGATGGATATGAGGCAGCAACGGAAATTCGCCGGATCGAGGAATATTCATCCCGCAGGGTGCCGATTATTGCCTTGACCGCCAATCTGGAAAACAATCAGCGTGAACTGTGTCTTGCGGCTGGCATGGACGATTACCTGCCCAAACCATTTAGTAAAAAGCAGCTCATCGAAATCATGCTGCGCTGGCTGGCGAAGAAAGAGGCGGCATAGGCGGAAAATAAAAAGGGCGCCGATGCGGCGCCCTTTTCATGTCTGTTAAAATACGGCTGGATTACCAGCGATCTCCACGACCGCCGCCATCACCGCGACCGCCGTCGCCACGACCGGGACGACCACTGCGACCACCGGCATCGTCACCGAAGCCTGCGCCGCTATAGCCGCCGCCGCCGCCGCCACGCGGGCCACGGCCATAACCGCCGCCACCGCCAGAGCGTTCGCCGCCGCCACCGTAACCGCCGCCGCCGCCGTAGCCGCCACCGCCGCCGCCATAACCGCCGCCGCCGGAGCGATCACCGCCGCCGCCGCCGCCGTAACCACCGCCGCCACCGCCACCGCGGGGACCACGCGGCGGTGCATCGCCACGTTCTTGTGCTTCGCGCACTGAAATCGGACGTCCGGCAATCGGCTTGCCGTTCAAGTCGCGCATTGCGGCTTCGCCCGGATCACGGTCCACATATTCCACAAAGCCAAAACCGCGTGAGCGGCCGGTTTCGCGGTCCATGACGACCTTGGCCGAAGCCACTGCACCAAACGGTTCAAATGTAGTCTTAAGATCATCCGACGTGAAAGAATACGGCAGATTTCCAACGAAGAGCTTGAAGCCCATTTCCCTTTTCCTCTCAATCCCGGTCCACGGAATGATTTCCGTACCGGGCTCACTTGCCAAAAAGAACCCGGATCATCCGGGCTATCGTACCAACCAGAGGCGACGGACCACCAATGGTTATAAGTCGGGCTTTCAGGTCACTTCGACACTAACGCCTGAATAATTCAGCTTTCCCGAACCATTCAGTACCGGTCCTAACCCCGGTTGCGATCCCCTGCCCCCATAAATCGGGTGCAGTGTGTTAACCAATAGGGATATTTTATCCCCAGAAGCATCCCACGCGGTCGCCAACGTCATCGCCAATTTCAACCACATCCCCTGCGATCCGAGGCTGAACCCCGTACTTCGTCACAAAATGCGGCATCACGTCGTTTGGGCATTTTACCTGATCAGGGCCTTAATCAGCCATAATCAAGCGAGCATTGCCCATGCTGACACAGTTCCGTTCCCGCGCGGATCATGAACCAATAAGCCATTGGTGTCCAGTAGGATTGGTTGCATCTCGATTTGGAACTCGTGTTTGCGGCGAAATTCAATCACCTACCAGCCCTAGTAATTTGGGTCACATCACCCACCATTTTGAGCAACGAAGCCCCATTTCAGTCTTCCCGCCCTGCCCAGGCCCAAGGTTTTAGCCAGGCGATACAGATTATTATTCATCTGGCATGGCTAGGCGCTTCCGTTTATCCCCCAAGCCATGCCAGATTGACTCAATCAGTCTGTTGCACTGCGCAATAAGGTGATCGACTGATGGGATGTCATGAATGCGCCGGTATTTGGGGCTTGCATTGGATGAAGGAGCCAGCAAATGGGACAGTTTGCCAAAGGTCAGGGTTTGCGACGCAAGGAAGATGATCGCCTGATCATCGGCAAAGGGCGGTTTACCGATGACTTCTCGGAACCGGATCAGGTCCATGCGGTATTTGTGCGATCGCCCTATGCCCATGCGGATATCCTGTCCATTGACGTATCCGCGGCCAAAGCGGCGCCGGGCGTTGTGGCGGTGCTGACTGGTGCGGATGTCGATGGCAAACTTGGCCTTATTCCCTGTATTGCTGGTGTCGAGGGAACCGATGGACCGGTAAAGGTGCCACCGCGCCGGGTCCTGACAATTGATCGTGTGCGCCATGTCGGCGAACCGGTAGCTGTCGTGTTTGCAACCAGCGTGAATCTGGCACGTGACGCAGCCGATCTGGTGGTGGTTGATTATGCGCCCCTGCCCGTGATTGCAGATACCAAAGGTGCCATCAGCGCAGATGCCCCGGTGATCTGGGACATGGTGCCAGGGAACGTGGCTGTAGCCTGGGAATTCGGCGACAGGGCAGCATGCGATGCAGCCTTTGCCAAAGCGGCAAGGACCGTCGATGTGGAACTGGTGAACAACCGTCTGGTTGTTGCGGCCATGGAACCGCGCAATGCACGCGCCAGCTATGATGCTGAGCAGGATCGTCTGACCCTGCATGTGCCGACCCAGGGTGTCCATATCCATCGCATGCTGGCGGCCATGGTCTTCATGCTGCCACCGGAAAAGCTTCGGGTGCTGACCACAGATGTCGGCGGTTCATTCGGCATGAAATCATTTGTCTACCCCGAGCCGGTCATGGTCGGCTATGCCGCGCGTCTTCTGAGGCGCCCGGTCAAATGGCAGGCAGATCGTTCTGAAAGTTTTCTGTCGGACAATCAGGGCCGGGATCATGTGACCCATGGCGAACTGGCGCTTGATGCAGATGGCAATTTCACAGCATTCCGCATGACCAATGTGGCGGCAATGGGTGCATATCTTTCGGCATTTGGTCCCGGCGTGCCGACAATGGCTGCCGCCGGGCTTCAGGTGGGCTGTTACAAGATTCCGGTCATGCACCTTCAGACCAAATGCGTATTCACAAATACCACACCGGTTGATGCCTATCGTGGCGCAGGCCGCCCGGAAGCTGCCTATGTCATCGAGCGACTGGTGGATATCGCAGCGCGCGCGCTGAACAGATCGCCGATTGACCTGCGTCGCCAGAATCTGATCCCCAAGGATCAGATACCTTATGCCACAGCCGGCGGCATCACCTATGACAGCGGCGATTTCGTCGGTGTACTGGACCGTGCGCTGGTGCGTGCTGATGTTGCCGGATTTGCTGCCCGCAAAGCAAAATCACAAGCTGCCGGCAGGCGGCGCGGTCTGGGCGTTTGCTACTACGTGGAAAAGGCTGCCGGAATCGGCAATGAAACTGCTGGTGTCAGCGTCGGTGCCAACGGCAAGGTACGCGTTGTGGTCGGCAATCACACATCGGGTCAGGGACAGGAAACTGTATTTGCCCAGGTTGCCGCAGACCGTCTGGGCGTCACCTATGATCAGGTCGAAGTGGTTCAGGGCGATACAGACTGGCTGCCCACGGGTGGTCTGTCGGCTGGATCGGGATCGCTGATGGTGACAGGACCTGCCATCGACATGGCATCGGACAAGGTTCTGGATGAAGCCCGCGATCTGGCTGCCGACGCGCTGGAGGCGGCAAAGGCTGACATCACTTATTCAGATGGTGTGTTCAAAATCGTTGGCACCGACCGGGTGATCGGACTGTTTGATGTAGCAGCCCGTGCGCCGGACAAAACCATTTCGGCCCAGTCGATGTTCCAGCTTGGCCCCCCCTCCTATCCAAATGGCTGCCATGTTTGCGAAGTGGAACTTGATCCTGATACCGGCGTTGTTCAGGTCCTGCGCCATACGGTTGTTGATGACTTTGGTCTGCTGATCAATCCGATGATTGTCGAAGGGCAGATTCACGGCGGCACGGTGCAGGGTCTGGGGCAGGCAATGGGTGAACACGTGGTCTATGACGAGGAAGGTCAGCTGATCACCGGTTCGTTCATGGATTACTGGATGCCGCGTGCTGATAACATGCCGACATTTGCAGTGGACACCCATAATTCGCTTTCAACCACCAATCCGATGGGTGTCAAAGGCTGTGGCGAAGCAGGTGCAACCGGCGCGCCGCCAGCGTTTGTAAACGCTGTTGTTGATGCGCTTTCAGATCTGGGTGTCAGTCATATCGACATGCCGGTGACGGCGCTGAAGGTCTGGACATTGTTGCAGACCTTGCGGAAAAAGGCTGCCTAGTCATTGGATGGCAAAGATTGGGGGTAGAGGATGAGTATCCTTGTTGCGTTACGCCATCATACGACCTATCGCTATGATCGGCTGGTAAATCTTGGGCCGCAGACCATTCGTCTGCGCCCGGCCCCCCATTGCCGCACACCGATACTGAGCTATTCGCTGAAAGTGGCGCCTGCCAAACATTTCCTGAACTGGCAGCAGGACCCGCATGGCAATTTTCAGGCGCGTGTGGTGTTTCCTGAACCATCGGATCTGTTTGATGTGACGGTTGATCTGGTTGCGGATATGGCCGTGATTAATCCGTTCGATTTTTTTCTGGAACCCGGCGCCGAACAATGGCCGTTTGCCTATGATCCGGTGCTGACAGAAGAACTGGCACCGTTTCGAAAACTGGCCGAGCCCGGTCCGTTACTTGCTGCATGGCTGAAGAAAATCGATCGCACGCCAACACGTACAGTTGATCTGCTGGTGGGACTGAACCAGCGTCTGTCGCAGGAAATCAGCTACATTATCCGCATGGAACCCGGCGTGCAGTCGCCGGAAGAAACACTGGCACTGGCCAAGGGATCATGCCGCGATACCGGTTGGCTTCTGGTACATATTCTGCGCCATCTGGGACTGGCCGCGCGTTTTGTATCCGGCTATCTGGTGCAACTGACACCGGATCAGCGTCCGCTGGATGGTCCGCCGGGACCAACCCATGATTTCACCGACCTGCATGCCTGGACCGAAGTTTATCTGCCCGGCGCAGGCTGGGTCGGGCTTGATCCCACAGCCGGCCTGATGGCGGGCGAGGGGCATATTCCCCTTGCCGCATCACCCGAACCGCAAAGTGCCGCACCCATTTCGGGCGCTGTGGACGAATGCGAAGCGACATTTGATTTTGAAATGTCCGTGACCCGTGTTCGCGAGACGCCGCGGGTTACCAAACCCTATTCCGAAGAGACATGGGCGCGCATGCTGGCGCTGGGTCAGGTGGTGGACGCTGATCTTGCGGCCGGTGATGTGCGTCTGACCATGGGGGGCGAGCCGACATTCGTTTCCATCGACGACATGGACGGTGCCGAATGGAATACCGATGCATTGGGACCAAATAAGCGCGCCTATGCAGGCCGCCTTATCCGCCGGTTGAAGGATCGTTTTGCTCCCGGTGCGCTTTTGCATTATGGCCAGGGCAAATGGTATCCGGG
>CAISDR010000634.1 GCA_903884125.1 uncultured bacterium | reverse complement strand
TGGCCAGGCAATGATCAGGATCAATCAGAACGCTTATGTATGTTCGACCGCCCTTGGGACAAGAAGCTGAATCCAGGTCAGCGCCAGAAAATATCCGGTGGCAGCCATGAACAGAAACGGCGCATAGCCGTAGCCCTGCCCAATCCACGACCCGGCCAGAAACAGCACGGTCATCCCGGCCAGATTGCCGCACAATGCCCCGATTGAAATTACGGTGCCCACGCGCGTATTCGGAATCATGTCTGTGGTCAGCGTGAAAATATTGACCGAAAAGCCCTGATGGCCCGCAAGTGCTGTTCCAAAGATCATTACCGCAATCCAGTAATTCTCGGTGATCAGCACCAATGGAATAGGTGCCATAAGGCACGCACATCCCAGCAGGGTTAATTTTCTTGCCGCATTCAGGCTAAACCCACGCGCGATCAGCTGACCGGAAATAAATCCACCGGCCAAAGAACCTGTCCCGGCCATGGCAAAGATAATCGCCAGTGGCACACCGAAATCGCGCATTGCCAGGTGAAACTGCCGATTAAAGATATCAGGCAGCCAGAACAGTAAAAACCACCAGTTCACATCAGACAGAACTTTTGCGCCGGCAATCGCCCATGTGCGCCGGTCTGTCAGCACATCAGACAAGGGTGCCCGCGCAGGTGGGATTGTGTCCGCACTTGTAGCCTCTGCACTTGGAATTGGCCTGATGCGCGCTGCAAGAATTAGCCACGCGAAAACCCAGATCAGGCCGATGACGCCCACCAGAATGAAACAGGCTTGCCAGCCAATGGCAACAGCAAGACCTGGAACAATAAGTGGTGTGACAATGGCACCCACATTGCCAGAAGCATTTTGCAATCCCAGAGCGAATGATCTTTGCCGCAGACTGAAAAACAGCGCCACAGTTTTAACGCCCAGCGGTGTCCCAAATGCCTCGGTTGAACCAAGCGCGATGCGCGCAATTGTGAACTGTCCCATGGTGGCCGCAAAGGCATGGGACATGGCAGCAAGGCTCCATGCACCAACGGCCAGCGGATTGGACCACCGCCATCCGATCCAGTCCACGATCGGTCCTGCGACGATATAGGTCATGGCTGCCGCAAACTGAAATACACCGGTAACCCGGCCATAATCATCATCGCTCCAGCCAAGATCAGCCTGAAGCATCGGTTTCAGCACCGAAATCATGGAGCGATCAATATAGTTCAGAATGCCAGCCATGAACAAAAGAACAAGTACAGCGGTGCGCGCCGCCGTCGACAGCCCCTGATTGCGATCAGCCGTGTCGCTCATCGCGACATAATCCGCTGTCCTTTACGCAACAATGGAATAGCATTGCGTCTCAGGTGACGCGTGCCTGGATTCAGCATCACTTCGCTTGTGTATTGCGCAAGATAGACGCGGCGCATACTGTTTGTGCGGTTGGCGCTTGATGCATGCAGAAGGCGGCTCGAAAATGCGACAACCGAACCCGCTGCCACATCAATGGTAATTGCCCCTTCTTCCGAATTCCAGCCAATCAGATCATTTGTAGACGGGTCGCGCGGATGGGGCAGAATCTGCGACCGCGACAGAGGAACTTTTGAAAATGGCAAAAGTCGGATCGTGCCATTTTCTTCGTTGGAATCATCCAACGGGCACCAGCAGGTCAGATAGG
>CAISDR010000633.1 GCA_903884125.1 uncultured bacterium | reverse complement strand
CGGATTTCGTGGACTGCTTCATAGGCAATCAGCTTTTCCAGCAGTGCCGCAGGTGCCTGCCAGTCAATACGCCTTAGTTGCAGAAATCCGACGTCAAACCATCCGGCCAGCAATTCACGCATTTCCCGATCCAACAATTTCAGCTCGGGCGCATTTTTTACTTCGGTCATCAGGTCAGCACGCAGATCAACCAGAAATTTGATACCGCCCTCAAGTCCATTGAATTGGGCCAATAGCTTCAGCCGAGGTGATTCAAGCTGCCCGCGCATCCGGGCGGCCAGATTTGGTTTGGCCTCGGGCCCTGCTTGGCGCCAGGCATCGACGACCGCATCAATGGCAGAAATATCAAGACCGAAATCGCGCCCCAGAAGTTCAAAAAAGCGCCTGCGTCCTAATGGCGACAAGGTAAGATATGTCTGCCCAAGATCTGCCGCCCGCGCCCGCGCCAGGGCAACCCCGCCACGTGCCTGCACACAGGCAATGATCAGATCTTTCAAAAGCTTCAGGTCTTCATCGGGCAGGTCAGCGCGCAAAGACGGACCACCCAAAGTGGTCCGGGCTACATGGGCCACATCACGAAACGCCTGGACCAGCGCCTGTCGGGTGCGCGCGATCAGGTCAAATGCGGTACCCGTACCCCGACGGGGTGAATCTGGCACCTGGGTTTTGGACAAATTTGTACCAGACTGTTCCATCACCATCGATCCTTGACCCCAAACATCAAACGTCACACAGCCTATTTCGGCTTTTGCAATTTCTGCCATACCGCATCATCAATTATTTGCGACGTCAACGGCTGGGTTTGCGCCATATCCATCAATACACCAAGCGCCAGTTCCGGCACTCGTCCGTATTGTGCGAATACGCCATTGTCATAAATCATTTTCACAGCATTAATTTCCGCTTTGATAAATAGCATCCAGGCAAAGCGGCGCGCCCTGGCCATGTTGCCTTTCTCGAAATCAGTATCACGGACATATTCAGCAGTCAGTAATTCAAGAATGCTGTTGAATGGCAGCGCCTGGATATGCGCTGCGGACATTGGAAAAGCCGGATCGCGTCGCGGGTCAGTGTCATCTGACAAATCAATGACAACAGTATTCATCAAAAACAACATTTACTACCCGAACAAAAACCGACACCGGATTATTGGAGGTATCACCCATCACCTTAGGTCGGTGGAATAATCGAAACATCGCGAAGCCTTGCCAAAAAACGTTCACCCCCATCGACAAACATTATCTGCCCGGTTACCGCCAGCGCGGTCATGAAATAACAGATAGCGTTAGCAATATCCTGAGGATCGCTGCCACGACCCAAAGGTACTTTACCATGGATTGCACCAAATTCGTCGAGCGTTTGAAGCGGGCTTGGCAGGGTAAGGCCCGGTGCGATGCCATTGACACGAATGTCCGGGGCCAGAGCGCGCGCCAGAATTCTAATGCCACCAGCCATCGCAAAGCGCGAAAGTTTATACGAAAGGAAATCGATGTTCGGATTTTCGATATTATGATCGAGAATATTGACAACACATCCTTTGGCCGCTGCCAGCTGCTGCTGCAATCCCTGTATCAGTAAAATCGGTGCCTGAACATTTACCGCCTGATGCTTCAGGAAACTTTCTGGCGTGAAACTTTCTAGGTTATCCGCCTCAAACAGACCTGCATTATTAATAAGACCGGCAAGCCGATCATGGCGATGTGTTACCTGCGCGATCATTTTGGTAATGCTGTCAGGATCGGCCAGATCGCAGGCGACCAGTTCTGCTTGAAAACCAAGCGCCTGCAGCTTGTCCAGCGCATCTAGAGATGAATGATCATCACGGCGGGCATGAATGATCAGTGGGTAACCGAGTACGCCAAGAGCCCGCGCGATTTCAAATCCAAGGCGTTTTGTTGCACCCGTAACCAGAACGGGAAATGGGGCCGCCAGTGTCATGCGCGTTTGCGTACTGCCTCGACCGCGGCTTCGCGCACTTCGTTGAATACGCCGATCTTGGCAATACGAACCCGTGCAAGCACAACCCGGGGATCGCGCAGGCAGATATCAAGCAGCTGTTCAAGCAGCGTTTCAATCAGTTTGGTGTGTTCGTGACGCGCCCAGCCCTGAATGTCGCCCCGGATTTTTTCATAATCGACGACATCGTAAATCGATAATGGCTGAAATCCGGTGGGCCTGGGCCAATAAAGGTCAATGTCCAGACGAACCAGTTGCGGTCGCCTCGGGTCGTGTTCCCAGGGATGAATGCCCAGGGGCAGTTCCAGGCGCATGTCAACCAATGACGTCTTGAAATAATCAAGCCCCAACTGATCGAGGCCCCCGCTTAAGTGATCTGACATAACTTATCCGGCAATTGGTACATCTTGAAAATCCAAAGCTGAATTTAGACCTATGGTCAAATGACCTGCCCCATCCGAAACATGACCCGGGCAACTTGACCTGTTCAAGGTTGGAACGTATAGGGGCGCGCAATCGCTGTCCATCCGGGCCGCAAAATTTCATCACGCCAACATGGGCCAAGGGCCTGTCCGGCCAGATCTGGAATGAATATGACCTCTAGCACCCTTGCTGGCGCCAACACCAGCCCGCCTAATGCAAATGAACCGAGCGGCAGTGTCGAGGTGTCTTTGACCTTTGGATTTGATGCGGCCCATCATTTCAAACAGGCGCCTGACGGACATCGCTACGGCAGGCTTCATGGCCATTCATTTGAGGCTTGCGTGACCATCAGCGGTACGCCAGATCCTGTCATGGGCTTTGTGGTGGACTTTGACCTGTTGCGCGAAGCGACAGCAGAGCTTCGAAGCACAATCGACCACACGCTGTTGAATGAAATCCCCGGTCTTGAATCACCCAGTCTCGAACGCATCGCCGTCTGGGTTTTTCAATTCCTCAAACCCCGGTTCAGTGG
>CAISDR010000632.1 GCA_903884125.1 uncultured bacterium | reverse complement strand
GCGGCTGTGGCACTTCGTTTTCGGTCTGACGAGCCGCATCACAAGTGAAAATTGCAACTTTCAACGTCAACTCGGTCAAGGCGCGGCTGAATATCGTATTGGACTGGCTGCGCACAACCGCGCCCGACGTGGCTTTGCTGCAGGAAATCAAAACCATTGATGATGGCTTTCCCCGGATCGAGATCGAAGAACTGGGCTATAACATCGCAACCCATGGACAAAAGGCCTATAACGGGGTCGCAATCCTGTCCAGGCGCCCGATTGAGGATGTGACCCGCGGATTGCCGGGCGATGAAACCGACCCGCAGGCGCGCTATATCGAAGCCATTGTTTATGGTGAAAAACATCCTGTGCGCGTTGCCTCCATTTACCTACCCAATGGCAACCCGGTGGACAGCGAAAAATATCCCTACAAGCTGAACTGGATGGCGCGTCTGGAAGACCATGCCAGATCGTTACTGCGGAATGAGGAAATTCTGGTTCTGGCAGGCGATTACAATGTCATTCCGACCGCGGATGACTGTTACGACCCCAAGGTCTGGGCCAAGGACGCGCTGTTTTTGCCCCAGACGCGCGCAGCATTTCACAGGCTGGTCAATCTGGGTCTGACCGATGCATTCCGCGCGTGTCAGACCGAACCGCATCGCTACACGTTCTGGGACTATCAGGGCGGCGCATTCGAAAAGGATCACGGGATCCGGATTGATCATGCACTGTTGTCACCACAGGCAGCCGACCTGCTGGTTTCCGCCGAAATTGAACGCCAGTGGCGCGCGCGCGAAAAGGCCAGCGATCACGTCCCATTGCTGATCGAAATTGCAGCCTGATCCAGACACCCTCCATAATCAGTTTGCCGGTTTTGGCGGTGACGGTGGCGGCGTAAAAATGGCAGGCACTGTTTTCAGATAGACTGCAATGGCATGACGATCTGCGTCAGTAAGTTTTGCCGTCCCCTTCACCACTGACTTCATGCCTGAGGCCACGGCATCAAAATCCGGTGTCTGGCCTGTTTTAAGCAAGGTCTCTATTTCATCAATCGTCCATTTCCCGATGCCGCTGGTTTCGTCGCTCGTTATATTTGGCGCATTCTGACCGTCCGGCCCGCCAATATTGCCGGAAAATGCCTGCTTGTGACTAAGAGCACCCATGCTGTTGCGTGGTGTGTGGCATTCTTCGCAATGTGCCACAGCATGGGCCAGATAATTGCCGCGATTCCATTCGGCATTATGTCCGGGGTCAGGCTGGTATGGACCCGGCTTAAAGAATGCAAACCGCCACAGAACCATCAGGCTCCGCCACCCGAACGGTGGCTGGACAAGACTGGCAGGAACCTGATTTTCGACCGCATCAAGTGATGAAAGATACGCAAACAGATCAGAAATATCCTGATCGGTCATCTGTGAAAATGCCGGAAATGGAAAAACCGGAAACAGCTGCCTGCCGCCCGGGGCGATGCCATTGCGCAAGGCATGATGAAAATCTTCTGCCGACCAGTTCCCAATGCCTGTCTGTCTGGACGGCGTGATATTGGCGACCCGAAATTCACCGAAAGGTGTCTTCAGCGCCCGCCCGCCAACCGGAAATCCATTGATCCTTTCGTCACTGTGGCAGCCGCCGCACCCGGCTGCATCGTAGATATATTTTCCTCGCGACAAAGCATCTTCGTCTGCAACCGCGATCGAGATCGCCGGATTTGCAATAATGAGTACCGATATTCCAATAAGCACGGCACGAAAAATCCGCAGTCGCAGTTTCATGACCGCGCACTCAGACAATGGACCTGTTATTCAGCCTGAACGCCGGACCACTTCGTTCTGTATCATAAAATCCCAGCCCCTTGAACGGCTGTTGCGGGTCCCAAAGAACCGCAGAACGTTTAGGCTGGGACCCCGGCACGGGCAGTGGAAATATCAAGGACTCCGCTGCATGATGGGCAATATGCTGCGTCATCTGATGGTGCTGCTGATGAATATGGCCATAGAATACATTTACATTCTTAAAGGGAAGCAACAGCTCTATCGCCTTTGATCCGTCCTTTGTCGCCCAATCCCACTGAGGATAAAGATCAAATAGCGGGCGATGAGCAAAGATGACCAGCGGCTGGTTTTTGTCTAGCCGTGCCAGCGCCGCTTCGAACCACTGCAACTGCCGGTCACCGACCGCACCGCCAGCATCGGAAACGTTATCAAGTGAAATGAAAGTCACGCCTTTATGCGTGAAGACAAAATTTGGGTCGCCAAAGAGCGTGCGATAGACCGCGCCATTATCCAGACCCGCATCATGTTCGCCGGGCAAAAAACGGATATCCCTGACCTTCAGATCAGAAACGATGGACTTGAATTCCATCATGCGCCGCTCGCGTTCCTTTTCATTGTCGGTCGTGTGGGTCAGATCACCGGTGAAGACTACAAAGTCCGGCTGATGTTCGAGACTGTTCACCGCTTTGACCGCCCGCCTAAGCGTCGTGCTGGATTCTGGATTGGCAGCAGGCCCCTCAAATCCCCAATGCGTGTCGCTTAACTGGACAAACGAGAAGTCCGCACCATCCTTGCCGTGGGATTGGGCAGACGATGAACGGGTGAACCCGAGACCGGAGGCAAAAACAACACCGGCTCCCAGCGAGCCACAACCAGAAAGGAAACCCATGCCCGCAATCAACGGACATACCAACGGGGCAGCAACGCCCTACCTCAACGGAGCCCCGCGCTCCACAACGCCGGGCATCCCGGCAGCGGACAAACCGGCCATCGAAGCAGCCATCGAAAAACTCGACGGCTTCAAGGTCACCTTCCGCGAAGCCCTCATCGGCGTTACTGAAATCACAACCCTGCTCCGGCAGGCTGTCAGAGATCAGAAAGCCGGTGAGAAAGAAGTCCACCAAGTTCGCCAGACAATCCGCTCTCTCCAGAGCGTCAAACTCTGACCGACACCGGAACGGGGGTGCAGGCAACATG
>CAISDR010000631.1 GCA_903884125.1 uncultured bacterium | reverse complement strand
TTTCCACGACGCTTTACCTATCTGCTTAAGCTGATAAATCTGCTGCCGCGACCGCTTTATCTTAAACTGGTTGCGCGTGCGACCGGATGGAGTGGTCGTCAGGCCGTCTGATAGTTCGCTGCACGCTGTTCGATCCTTGTCCGCGCCTGATGTTGCAGCAGGTGGTCAACTGGATATTTCCAGATTATTCCAACGGCCACCAGTTTAAGCGCCACTGGCGCCAATGCATACAGACCCACCAGCATCCATATGCCTGCTTGGCTGCCAACGTCATTGACCTGATAGCCAACCAGATCAAGCAATGGATACGCGATGCCGACACTTAGGGCAGTAGAAAGCTTTGTTGCAAATCCCCATACGGCAAAATAAAGACCGGTTCGTTGTTCGCCGGTTCGGTCAGTGTCCAGATCAACCACGTCGGCCTGCATTGACGGGGGCAGGCTAAGATCCCCGCCCAACCCAAGTCCCGCCAGAAATGCTATAAAAAAGAAGACCCACAGGTCACCTGGACCAAGCAGGGCTGTAAGGCTGAATATCAGACCACTCCAGATCATGGCCCATGCCCAAACGCGATGTTTAGGGTGATGTTTTGCTGCCCAAAGCCAGATCGGCACGCCGATTATCCCGGCTGTGAAATATGTAAACAGAACGGCGCCTTGCAGTCCCGGTGCGTCCAACCTGCGTTCCACGAACAACACCACCAGCGTTGCAGGCAAACCGTTGGCAATACCATTGACCAGAAAAGCCAGAACTAGACGCATAAAGGGACGGTTTAGCCAAAGTGCGGCAAGTCCTTCGCGCCAGCGCACGGTTCTGACTGACAGGCTGGCCTTTTCCGGCACGAAGATGACGGCGGGTAAGACAAAAAGCGGCATTGCGACAAAAGCAAAGATCATCAGCGCCCGTAATGCCAGTTCAGGCAGAAGTGCTGGAAGTCCAGTGGCAATCAGTGTACCTGCCAGCAAGGCTATTTCGCGCCAGGCTACAATACGTGTTCGTTCAGCATAATCACCGGACAGTTCCGCCCCCCAGGCCGCATAGGGCAGTATCATCGCCGTCCAAGAAAGCGACAGCGCCAGCGACCATATAGCCAGATAGGTCAGATCAATCTGTAATGGCGGGTCAAACACTCGCCACAGGGCAACCAGGCTGGGGACAAGGAAAACGATTAGCCATGGCCGTCGTCGTCCGAACCGGCTGGTTGTTCGATCGGCAGCCCATCCGACAATGGGATCAAAAACAGCGTCCGCAATCCGAACAAAAAGTAGAACCGCGCCGATGGCACCCAGACTCAATCCACGTTCGGCCGCATAAAATGGCGGCACGAATACGAAAAATGGAATGTTGAGTGCCGCCAGGGCCAGGGCAGGGGCAGCGTACGCACTCAGGATAAAACGTGTGATCCGATGGTTCGGCAAAACCGCTTCACCGGCATCAGTGGTCATGGACGATAAAGACCGGCCTGCACAACGTCGATATATTCTGCGCGGAAACCACCTTCGCAATAGGCAAGGTAATATTCCCACATCCGGCGGAAACGTTCGTCAAATCCCAAGGTCTGAATCTCGGGCCAGGCATCCAGGAATCGCTTTCGCCAGATTTCCAGCGTGCGTGCATAATCCAGCCCGAAATTCATTTCGCCAATCTGGCTGAAACCGGCGCGACGAAACTGTTCTTTGAGAACTGATGTAGAGGGCAACATCCCACCCGGAAAAATATAGCGCTGAATGAAGTCGACACCGCGCCGATAGGCGTCATAGCCGGAATCATCAATCGTAATGATCTGAAGCCCCGCGATGCCGCCCGGCGATAACACTTCCTTCAGTTTGCCAAAGAATACGGGCCAGTAGCGTTCACCTACGGCCTCGAACATTTCGATAGAGGCAACCCGGTTGAAGGTACCGGTCAGGTCACGATAGTCCTGCAATCTGATTTCAACCTTGTCCGCCAGACCCTGCTCGAACATGCGTTTGCGCGCGTATTCCGCCTGAGACGGGCTGATGGTAATCGAGGTAACCTTTGCCCCACGCACCTTTGCGGCATATTCTGAAAAACCACCCCAGCCGCATCCGATTTCCAGCACATGGTCATCAGAACCCAAAGAAATGCGGTCTGCAATCGCCTGATATTTATTTCGCTGGGCATCAGCCAGCGGCTCAGCCGGATCTAGAAAACGGGCCGAAGAATAGGTCATCGTCGGGTCCAGCCAGCGTTCATAGAACGCGTTGCCCAGATCATAATGATATTCGATGTTGCGTTTGGCCTGACTGCGCGAGTTGCGCCGCAGTGAATGCAGGACCCGCATCGCGCCGCGGATCACGGGATGGGCCTGCAAGGTACGGTCCCAGCTTTGGGCCCGGCAGCCCAATTCCACCAGGGCGGCAATGTCCGGGCTTGTCCACTGGCCGTCCATATAGGCTTCGGCCATCCCAATATTGCCCCCCAGCAAAAGGCGACGGCCAACCTGCGCATCATGAAGGGTCACCTGCGCCGTAACGCCAGTGTCAGAGCCGCGAATGCGCAGCCGCCGCCCATCGGGCAGGGTGATCATTAAAATTCCCCACTCGATGCGGCAAGCCAGCAAAAGGGCCGCTCGCAACCACCCGCCGATCCCTGTCAGCCGCCGGATAACTGTTGCATCTGCATCAATTATGGGACCTGAGCCTGTGGCGATGCTGGTTACCGGAAATTCCATTTCCACTGCATCTGCATCACGCTTGGGTAACTCGACCCTTAATGACCCCATCTAAAACTTCCCCATCCCAGGCAATATTCAAATATGCATACGCTTGCACGGTCGATTTGGATTAAATCGCTCGAAATTCTATGTTCAAAACAATTATTGTTTGTTCCCAAGCCTAAGGGCATCCACTGGCGCACCACCCACCAGATGCTGATCAATGATCTGATCGATCTCGGTCACCGTGGTGGCTTTGTACCAGATACCTTCCGGGTAGATGACCAGTGTCGGCCCCAATTCGCAACGGTCGAGGCAACCAGCCTGGTTGACCCGGACTCCTTTGATGCCCAAAGCCCTGCACCGTGCTTTCATATGGTCGCGCAACGCTTCAGCCCCTCGTGTCTTGCATGATCCGCGCGGATGTCCTTCAGGCCGTTCGTTTGTACAGCAAAAAACATGATATCGAAAAAAATGCGGCTCAGTCATGGCATCCGGCAGTTTGGATTCTAACGAGGTCTAGACCAGATAGTTTTGGACCAGTCCCGAAATTCGATCAAGGCAGGTTCATTGCCCAAACTGCATTTACCGCAAATTCAAGTAATTATTCCGCATTTAAGACGTCCGACCGGCGCGGGCATAGCCACCCGGATAGATCGAATCATTTGTTGACCTATCCACTTCATAAATTTACTATTTGTTCAATAATTAAGTTAACCATGTTGCTTGAATGCTAACAGGGGTTTGGCTGGTGTTTAAGATGCCGGCAACCCCGTTCAGGGGATGCGACCAATGTCGAGCGCCGGGGCTATAATGGATAATGATGACGTGCTAGCGCTGGCTGACACGGCGTTAGGACGCCTTTCGCAGCCACTTTTTGAGGCAGCCAACCAGTCTGTCGCGCGACTGCAGTCAGCAGCACAAGGCGTCAGTACTGAATCTGACAGGGATGTGGCCGTTGACAATATTCTCGACGCCCTTTCTGACGTTGAGGCGCGATTGCGTCCAATTGGTCAATCGGTAGCAGGGCGTATTGCCATAGGCAGCAAGTCGCTGGTGCTAGAACGCGAAGCGCAGATCAAAGTGAAACATGCCCTTGTACTGAATGCGGTTGAGATGCATTTGGCGTCCCTGATTATGGCGGTCAAGCGCAAGATGATCTGTGGCAAAATGCCAGTGGCCGCGAACCTGCTGGCTAACCTGACGGCACTGCGGTCCCAGCTGCCAGCAGCGTCCGATTTGGGTGATAATGTTGTCGCCATCACAAGTGCGTCCGAGGAAAATGAATCGCCAAAGGAAAAGGCGATACAGTCGTGGACCGAACGACTTGCACGCCGGTTTATGGGACGGTGATCAGAATTTCTGAAACCGCGTTCGTATGACCAAATCGATCCTGTCACCCCTGCGTCACAGGTTGTCAAAGGTCATCCTGACGCCGCGCGATTCAAATCGCACAGAATCTGAATCACAGATCCGCGCCCTGCAAACCACGATGCTTTGTGTGCAGCAGGCGTATATTGCACAGAACCGCCAGGCGATTGTTCTTTTCGAAGGATGGGATGCAGCTGGCAAGGGTGGCGCGATCAGGCGTCTGACCGAAGCGCTGGATCATCGACATATCAAAATCTGGTCCATTGGCCCGCCCGGCCCAAAAGAGCAGGGTGTACATTATTTATACCGGTTCTGGCGCCGCCTTCCTGAACCGCGCAACATCGCGATATTTGACCGGTCATGGTATGGCCGGGTACTGGTCGAGCGCGTTGAAAATCTTATCCATAAAGCCGAGTGGGCAAGGGCTTATGACGAGATCAATGAATTCGAGCGGATGCTGATTGATGACGGTGTACGGCTGGTCAAGATTTTCCTGCACATTTCAGAGCAGGAACAGAAGAAGCGACTTTATGAACGGCTGATCACGCCGCATAAGCGCTGGAAGCTGACAGTTGATGATTTTGAAAACCGTGCCAAACGGGATGAATATCGCATCGCGATCAACGATATGCTCAATCATACCTGGACCAAAATCGCACCCTGGCACATTATTTCGGGCGAGGACAAGGCGATTGCGCGGGCAGATGTACTGGAACTTGTGACCAGATGCCTGTCACATGGCGTGGATATTGGTCCGCTGAAAGTTCCTGATGACGTGCGGCGGGCTGCCCGAAAGGTTTTTGGCCGCTTGCCCAAGGGCGTATAGCAGGATCAGGGCAGATGGCCTTCGATAGCGGCTGTAAGCTCAGGGCTCTGCGGTGTGATGCGCGAAGCAAATCCGCCCAGCAATTGCCCGTCCGGACCAATCAGCAGTTTGTGGAAATTCCATTTCGGTATGCCCTGATCACCAAGTGATGCTTTGGCCCAGCGATAGAATGGATGCGCGCCGTCGCCTTTGACGACAACTTTCTCGGTCATGGGAAAGTCGGTGCCGAAGGTGCTTTCACAGAATTCCTTTATTTCCTTTGAACTTCCCGGCTCCTGGCCACCGAAATCATTTGAAGGCACCGCCAGCAGCACAAGTCCGCGGTCGCGATAGGTCTCCCAAAGTTTTTGCAGACCGGCATACTGGGGCGTGAAACCGCATTGCGACGCCGTGTTGACCACAAGCACGGTTTTGCCGCGATAGGCACTCAGCGGCATTGGTTTGCCATCAATTGATGTAAACGTGAAATCCGTAATGCTGGCGCTATGACTGGGGAATACACCAAGGCAGAAGGTCAGTATCCCGGCCATCAATGCGGTTGCAAGCAGATGGAACGGGCGGCTGTCAGGCATCGGTAAAGTCACTATCTTGGTCAAAGTCATCTCCGGTGTCGAAATCGGTGTTATCCGAATCCTGATTATAAGTCTGGTTTATTGTCTCATTGATTGTTGTGTTTTCAACAATCGTTGGTGCTCCCGCACCGAATGCCCCGCCCCATGGGCTTGCCCCCCAGGCGCTGCCGCCCCATGGGCTGCCAGCGTGCCCACCCAAAAGGTTTGACACACCTTGCGCCAGCAGCATGCCGCCAGCAACCCCGACGGCCGTTTCGGCAACATTTCCCAGAAAGCTTCCACGTGTTGATGCTGGCTGGGCCATAACCTGCGGTCCGGTCTGCGGCACGCTGCCGGATCCCCATGGTGATGGCTGGGCGCCGGCGGTTTGCCGCCGCGCACTGGCAAGCTCGCTTTCCAGCTGTTCAATACGTGCCCTGGCACCCTGGGCTGCCTGTTCCTGCAAAATGCAGGCCTGCACAAGCTGGTAGGTGGCATCGGGCAATCTGATCATTGCCGCCTTGATCAGGGCATCGGCCTCCGGGTCTTTGTAACCCGCAGGCATCCGCGCCAGACGATCAAGCAGTTCATTTAAAAGGCGGCTTTCTTCAGGCGACATGGGGGTGCTCCGAAAAAACTGTATGCCCGCTTATATGGGGGGCAATACCATTTTTGTCAGGGGTTCCCGAGCTAAATTATCGACTGCAATGCCTTGATCGCGGCTTTGAACGGTAAAAGGACACAGGCCTGACGCGAGGGATGCTGTTTGAGGTCAGCAAACACCCTGAAACCTTCAAACGGTGATTGTGGCTCGGGTCCGTCGGCAAACCAGCTGGCAATCATCGCTTCGGCTCTGATCAATTCGGCGGTATCCATGCCTTTGGAAATTTCAGCAAGCATTGACATGGACGCCTGGGTCAGCACGCAAGCCCGTGTTTCATGGGCAAGAGCGATGATTTTTGCGCCTTGCACCCCGATTTCCAGATGGATGCGATCACCACAGATTGGTGATGCCGCATCAATGCGCGCATCTGCCTGCTTCAGCCGGCCGGCACCATGGGCATCAGAAGCCAGTCTCAGCAAAGCCTTTGTGTAAAGTGAATCCATCATGGGCCCTGTGCAACACGCGGCCGCTTCAGGATCAGACCGCGTTGTTGGGCTATGCGGTGAATGGTCTTCATGCCTCTTACCAGTTGAAACAGACGCTCCATCTGTTCATTCGCCCTTGCCTCGGCCGCGGCACGCCGGGTGGCCGCTAATGCCGATGCGAGCTGATCATCATCAAGGCTGGTCAGTTGCCGTTCTTTCAATTCCCGGTCCGGGTCGGCCTCCTCAAATGAAACGATGGCTGTCACGGCAGCACCTTGCCGCGATAGGCAGCAATCGCATCAGGTGTGTCCAGGTCAATCAGTGCACCGGGCCCAAGATCAACTTCGACAACTTCATCCAGATGCTCACTGATCAATTGACGTGCGCCCGTGTCGCCCGTGATGCTGGCAAGGTTTTTGCGGAACCGCGTGGCAAACATGACAGGATTGCCACGCTTCAAGCCGGAAGTGGCAACGACGATCGAGCGGCCTTCGTCGGGATCAAACGCTGCAACCATCCGGGTAATATGCTCTGATGTGATGGCAGGCATGTCACCAAGTGCGATCAGGACCGCATCGATATCCGGGGGCATTGCATTGATCCCGGCACGAAGTGAGCTCGACATACCTGCTGCATAGTCCGGGTTTACAACCTGTTTGACCGGGTCAGCCGCGATCAGGGCGGAAATATCATCCGATCGGTACCCGGTCACAACCACAATTGGCGCCAGACCTGCCGCCAGCAGCGCCTCAAGCGCGTGGCGGATCAACGGTTTGCCATCAATTTCCATCAGCAGTTTATGGTCGGACCCCATGCGGCTGGACTTGCCTGCGGCCAATAATATCGCGCCAATTTTCGGTGCTCTCGCGGCTTCAGTTGCAACGCCCTCGCGCGGCTGCGGGCGGGTTGGAATTTCTTTGAGCAGACCACCTGCGCCCATGCGGGTAATATCCATGCGCGTGACGGCGATATCGCATAACAGCCGTTCCAGAACCCAGTCAAATCCATTGAGCTTGGGTGATCGCGCACAGCCGGGCAGGCCAATGGTCGGAATTGTCCCAACTGACCCCAGCAGCAATAAATTGCCCGGATCAACCGGCATGCCGAAATGATGAACGGTGCCACCAGCGGCCATAATTCCCGCCGGTATCACATCGCGCCGGTCAACAATGGCAGACGCACCAAATATAAAGATCAGTTCCGCATTCGCGCTCATCGCTTTGCCAATGGCTTCGGCGACCGATGTTTCATCATGTGCTACGCGTGTTTCCATGATGATGGTGCCAGCGGTCCTGTCCAGCCGTTGTTGCAGCGCCTGACGGTTCTTGTCCAGCAGAGTGTCCTTCATCCCGTCAAGCCGGGTTGATATCAGCGCAATCGTCTTGTTCAGGTATGGCCGGACGGACAGGCGTGGTGCAACCTGCCGGGCATTTTCAACGACGGAGGCTGGAACAGCAAAAGGAATAATCTTTATGGTCGCCAGCATCTGTCCGGTTGCAACCCGTTCGAATGGTCGAAGCGTTGCCATCGTGATGGCCTCGTCGACACTGTTGAATGCATCGATATCGGCAATTGCCACATCCACAAGACCATCATATCGGGCATAAAGATTGGCGCGCCCGGTGAACGGCGCGGAGGCTCGTACGCCGTCGCCTGTTGCTGCCTGAACCAACAGGTTTGCGGCCATGTCTTCAACAAGTTCGTCGGCCACAATGCGTGCGGCAATGACCTGTCTGATGCCTGATCTGACCAGCGTTTCGATATCGTCAGCTGAAAGCATCCGGCCTTTTTTGAAATTGATATCGCCAGCGCGCAGTCCATGCGCCAGAATACAGCCCAGCGCATCATTCGTGGGGCAGGGGCCGAAGATCACGCCGCCTCGCTTCGCAATGTCTGGGTGATTTCAGCCATAATCGAAACGGCGATTTCCGCCGGGCTCTTGGCACCGATGTTCAGACCCACGGGTCCGCGAATGCGCGCGCGTGCGGTTTCATCAAAGCCTGCTGCTTCAAGCCGTGCCATGCGGGCGGCCTGTGTTTTTTTTGATCCCAGCGCGCCGATATAAAACGCTGGTGAGCGCAATGTCACATGCAGCGCAGGATCATCCAGCTTCGGGTCGTGGGTTACCAGCACCACCGCGGTGCGCGTGTCCGGTCCAAGACCTGTCATGGCGGCGTCAGGCCATTCGGTCACCAGATGGATGCCCGGAAATCTTTCTGCGCTGGCAAAAGCTGTGCGCGGGTCAATGATACTGACTTCATATCCGGCAAGCTGCGCGATCTGAGACAGGGGCTGGGCAATATGCACAGCGCCGACAATGATCAGGCGCAGGGGTGGATTGAACACATTGATGAAGAAACTTTTGCCCCCGATCTCCAGCTTTGCGGCCCGGTCTTCGACAAGCGCCTTGCGGGCTGCGATCTGAATCAGGTCGTCGGGATCAGCGGGCTTTTCAAATGGATGAAGCAGAAACTGGTCGCCTGTCTCAAGGTCGGTTATCAGCGCCACCGGACGTTTGGCTGCGCGATCGGCGTTCAGCTGGCCAAGCAGTTCGGGCGTCATTGGCCGATCTTTTCGACAAAAATCTGAATCTTGCCGCCACAGGCCAGCCCCACTTCCCAGGCCTGATCATCGCTGATGCCGAAATCCAGCAGACGGGTCTTGCCATCATCAATGGCTGCCATTGCCTGTTCAACGACAGCGCCTTCGATGCATCCACCGGATACCGAACCCATCATGCGGCCATCGGCGTCCACCACCATCTGACTGCCCGTCGGACGCGGAGCCGATCCCCAGGTGCTGACGACAGTGGCCAGAGCCACCCTGCGTCCGGCAGCCATCCATGATTGGGCCGTTACCAAAATATCCTGATCAGCATTTGTATCACTCATGCAGCGGATTCCCATTTCTGCCAGGGCGTAGGCCCGGTTCTGGTCGCTGGCTTGCCAAGGGCATCGGCCAGATCGGTAAGACTGTTCAGATTATGTACCGGGCGGAATTCGTCCACATGGGGAAGAATGGCCCTTATGCCTAATGATTTGGGTTCGAACCCATCATAACGCAAGAGCGGGTTGAGCCAAATCAGTCTGCGGCAGGATTTGTGCAGACGTTCAATTTCCGGGGCAAGACCTTCTCCGGCGGCCCGGTCCAGTCCATCGGTGACCAGAATGACAGTTGCCCCCTGACCCAGCACACGTCGCGACCAGTTGCGATTGAAATCCCCCAGACACGCACCGATACGGGTGCCGCCCGCCCAGTCCGCAACATCGGCACCGATCCTGCTCAGCGCGCGGTCGACATCCTTGTCACGCAGATGGCGGGTAATATTGGTCAGCCGTGTGCCAAATACAAAGGAATATACCCGGTCCCGGTCATTGGTTACCGCATGCAGGAACTGCAGGAACAGGCGGCTGTACTGGCTCATCGATCCGGATATATCGCACAGGACCACAAGCGCGGGCAGCCGCGTGCGCCTGATTTTGTGACGCAGGGCAATGACGGCGCCACCGGCTTTCAGGCTGGCCCGCATGGAGGCGCGGGCATCACTGCGCTGACCTGAACTGCTGACACGATATCGCCGGGTTGGAACCTCTGTCGCATCCATGCGCATGCGCGACAATGCAGCGCGCGCCAGAGCCAGTTCAGCCTGACTCATCTGTTCAAAATCCTTGGTCTGCAAAATTTCGTCAGCGGAAAATGTAAACCGCTGGTCGGATTCAAGTTCCTGGCGTGTTTCCAGTTCGCGTGGCGGCTGCTGGCGCATCAGGGCTTCTGCCAGACGACGCATGGCGGTCTCCTGGCGTTCCATACCGGGTCCTGCCTGTTCATCCGGCAGGGCCATGTTCATCATTCTGCGCAACAGGTCCAGATTGCGCCAGAACATGTGAAAGGCCTGATCAAACAGAACCGTCTGTTCATGGCGGCTGATAAAAATGGCATGCAGTGTCCAGTAAACATCATCGCGCCGCGCAAGCCCGACGGTTTCAAGTGCGGCAATCGCATCCAGCGTATGGCCAGTACCAACCCGCAATCCTGCCGCTCGCAACAGGCGCGCAAAGTGCATCACATTCTGGGCAATGCGCCCGTCGTCATCGGGAGGTTGGGGCACCGCCATGTTTGTCAGAGCCGTCCCCCAAGACTTACCCGGTCATGGGCGGCAGCAATTTCGGATTTGATCTGATCAAGGATCTTCGTGGCCTCTGAACCCTGAATTCGGGCTATGTCATCCTGATATTTCAAAATGACACCTAGCGTGTCGCCGATGGTCTGTTCATCAAGGGCGATTTTATCCAGATGGGTCAGCGCTGCGGCCCAGTCCAGGGTTTCGGCCACGCCCGGCTGTTTGAACAAATCGCGATCACGCAGGCTTTGCACAAAGGCCACGATCTCCTGCGCCAGCCGCTGATCAGCGCCGGGCACTTTTGCGCGCAGGATTTCCAGCTCGCGCGCCGCCGTGGGATAGCCAACCCAGTGATAAAGACAGCGCCGCTTCAAAGCGTCGTGTATCTCGCGGGTGCGGTTGGACGTCACAATGACGATTGGGGGCTGGTCAGCCTTGATTGTGCCCAGTTCCGGCACCGTTACCTGAAAATCCGACAGAACCTCCAGCAGAAAAGCCTCGAACGGTTCATCGGTTCGGTCCAGTTCGTCGATGAGCAGAATCGGCGGTCCGGATGCATCCGGCGTTAATGCCTGCAACAGCGGACGGCGGATCAGAAAGCGGTCAGAAAAAATATCCTGTGACAGGCTGTCTGTATTGGAATTCCCCATGGCTTCGGCCATGCGGATCTGGATCATCTGTCCGGCATAGTTCCATTCATAAACTGCCGAAGCAATGTCCAGACCTTCGTAACATTGCAGGCGCACCAGCCTGCGTCCGAGCGTTGCTGCAAGCACTTTGGCAATTTCGGTTTTGCCGACACCGGCTTCGCCTTCAAGCAGCAGCGGGCGGCCCATGGACAGGGACAGATAAAGCGCCGTTGCCAGCGATCGGTCAGCGATATAGCCCCCCTGACTTAGCAGCGTCAGGGTTGCATCAATGGATTTGGGGATTGGTATCGTCATGCCCGTCAAACTAAGCGATGATTCAGGCGTTGAACAGACCCACAGCGCCATTGTTCACAAGCCGGTCAATCTCGGCTGTGTCATAGCCGAATGCTGCCAGCACCTTGCGGCTGTGTGCGCCCACGTCGGGCGCGCGGGACGGCGCACGTTTTGTTTCGCCACCAATATGGATTGGGCTGTCAACGGTACGCAGACCGCTGCCATCATCAAACAGTGGCAGCATGTTGTTGGCGGCAACCTGCGGGCAGGTCAGATGATCATGGGGCAGGGCCGCTGCACCAGTTGTGATGCCCGCGCCATTCAGCTTTTCTTTCCAGTCCGGCCAGTCGTTCGTGATGAACACCGCTTCCAGAGCGCCCAGCAAGTCAGCGTTGTTAGCTTTCCGGTCTTCCAAAGTCAGAAAGCGCGGGTCGGCTGCAAGTTCCGGCTTGCCGATGGCCTCCACCAGCAACGGCCATTCGCGCGTCTGGTTCAATATGGCCAGCATGAACCAGCGGCCATCGCGGCAGCGATAAAATTCTGTCAGCGCCCCACGCACGCCGCGATGGGGAATGGCTGGAAATTCCGTGCCGCACATCACACCCTGGATGCGTGATGCCATGGACCATAATCCATTCGCCAGCAGTGAGGTTGAAACAACGCCACCCTTGCCGGTCTTGAGCCGCCGGTAAAGCGCAGAGACAATGGCACCATAAAGGGCAACTGCCGTGGGGTGATCGCCCATCCCTGCCACCGAAAAAGCCGGTGGCGTATCGGCTGATGCCCGTACGGCATCCATCATGCCCGACCGCGCCCACCATGCTGTTGCGTCATAGCCCGTATTGTCGCGTTCCGGCCCGTCTTCGCCATATGGAGTAAGCGAGGCATAGATCAGCCGTTCATTCAGTGGCAGAAGGTCTTCCGGGGTAAGCCCAAGGCGCTGACGAATGGGACCGGGAAAATTTGTAATGAAAACATCCGCCTGACGGATCAGTGACTGCAAAACCGCGCTGCCATCAGGATGTTTCAGATCCAGCGCCAGTGAATCCTTGTTCCGGTT
>CAISDR010000630.1 GCA_903884125.1 uncultured bacterium | reverse complement strand
GCCCATGATCGAGGATCTGAAAAAAGCGCTGCGTGCTGCGGGCACTAGGGCGGAAGTCGAAATCTATGCCAAAACCCATCATGGGTTTGCATTTCCCAAACGCGCCGTCTTTGACAAACAGGCTGCCGAGCGTCACTGGGTGCGCCTGTTCGCGCTGTTTGACCGCAATCTGAAATGATCCGCATATTGGGAACTGGCGAACAGGATATTGCTTACGCCATTGATCTTTTAAACAGCGCGCAGGTCGTGGCCCTGCCGACCGAAACCGTCTATGGACTGGCCGGTGATGCCACGTCTGTGCCTGCGGTATCGCGGATATTTTCAGCCAAAGGCAGGCCGGGCCATAACCCGCTGATCGTGCATGTTGCCGATATCACCATGGCCCAGTCGCTCGGTCTTTTTGATGACATAAGTCTGGCGCTGGCAGCCGCATTCTGGCCCGGCCCGCTGACGCTGGTATTGCCCCTGCAACCAAATACCCCGATTGCACCGCAGGTGACACCGGGCGGACGCACAATCGCCCTGCGCCAGCCCGCCCATCCGGTATTCCAGTCCGTGCTTTCAGCATTTGGCAGGCCGCTGGCCGCACCAAGTGCCAATCCATCAGGGATGATGTCACCAACCACAGCAGCTCATGTCTGCGCGGGGCTTGGAGAAGTGATCCCGGCAGTCATTGATGGCGGACCGGCGCGGATTGGTGTTGAATCAACCGTCGTGCAGGTGAGCAACGGCAAAATTTATTTGCTGCGACCCGGCGGCATTGTCCGCGATGTCATTGGCGCGGCCGTTGGAATGGACATTGTTTCCGGCGCACCGGCATCAGAAATTCTTGCCAGTCCGGGTCAATTGCAAAGTCATTATGCCCCCCGTGCCAGCGTTCGCCTGAATGCGACACATGCCGATGCTGGCGAGGCACTTCTTGCCTTTGGTCCCAACGAACCTGCATTCACCGGACCGAAAATAAATCTGTCGCCGGATGCTGACCTTGGTCAGGCAGCGGCGAATCTGTTTGCCATGATGCGCCAGCTGGATCAGGCAGACATCAAAACGATTGCCGTCATGCCGATTCCAATGATCGGCATTGGCGAGGCAATCAATGACCGGCTGAAACGTGCGGCCAGCGAACGCTAGACAAATTACTTGCCACCGGCATTTCGCAATATCTCCGATGCCAGCGCCAGCGCTTTTTTCAGATCCGTGGGACTTAACTGGGCTGAAATCCGTTCCAGATGTTCATTGTCATCTACGGAATGAAACGCTTCGGCAGCAGCGCGATACCAAGCAAAAGCCTGCACCAGATCGCGCGGAACCTTGTCGCCTTCCTCCAATAGGGTTGCCAGATTATATTGTGCCTCGGGAACGCCGCGCTGGGCTGCAATGCGCGTCCATTTCACCATCGCTGTCGCATCACCGCCTTTGCGATCATAGCTCATGGCCAGATCATAGGCGGCACGGGGATGACCACCTTCGGCGGCACGCATTAACCAGACCAATGCCTGACCCTGATCGCGGCCAATCCCCAGACCACGGGCAAAACAGTTACTGAGCCGGTATTGGGATTCGCTGTCGCCAGCCTCTGCGGATTTCTGCCAGGCAGCGAACGCTTCGCCATAGCGCCCCATCCGATAGGCCGCTGCCGGGTCATTTTCGGCCCCGGATGCAAACGACGCCGATTGCAGACAAACCAGCAGTCCAAAAATTACGAGCCTTATCATCCGTTATCCCGGCGCAAGCAGATAGCTGGCACTGGCCAGCGGCAGTTCCGGCGGCAGTACCGGGTCACGTGGCAAATCCAGCAAGGCCCGAAGGGTTGCCATTGCATGATCGAGTGCAGCGGGGCGGTCAATGCCGCGCATTCGCTGACACAGGATCAGGGCGGCAAAACTGTCCCCCATGCCCCCGGCAACCGATTCCAGTCTGCGGTCGGCGGCAAACAGAATGTCATCCGGCGATTTCCACACAACGCCGATCCGATCATGCCCATCGGGCACTGAGGTCACAAGAACCTCCCGCGTTGCCAGCGACCGGGCCGCCTCGGTCGCGCTTTGTCGGTCGCGGATGTCAATGCCCGTCAGATATCGCGCTTCAAATGCATTGGGCAGCAACAGATCAGCCAGTGGCACAAGTTCGGCACATAAAGCATCGGCCACAGCATCAGGCACATACAGACCGCGTGGTTCATCGCCCATAACCGGATCGCACCAGAATTGCACTGCCGGATTACAGGATTTCAGTCGGGCTATGATGCGGGCGGCGGCTGCAATCTGGCCGGATTGAGCAAAATAGCCAGTTGCAACAATGTCTATCCGCGAAAGAAGGCCAAGGCTTTCCAGACCATCGACAAGCGATTCCATCTCCGTCGCCGGGGTTGCGCGGCCCCTGGGTGCGCTATGGCCGGGATGATGTGACAGCAGAACCGTTGGTAGGCCCAGCAGTTCGATCCCCTGTGCTGAAAATATGGGACGGGCAGCGGCCAGACCCACATGGCCATAGACCACATCCGACTGGATGGAGAGAACAAATTTCCCGTTCATGGCCTGGGAGTCCAGATAACTTTTGTCATGCACACTATTCCGGTGACCGAATATTCCTGATAATGCCATGCTTCAGCCTGAACAGGCCATTTCGATTTCATGCACCGAATCTTTGCCGGGAACATTTGTCATGACCATGCCCCTATCACAGGAAAACGCCAGCGCTGCCCATACCGCGCCCGCCTATCGACCCCGTCGGTCGGTTCTCTATATGCCCGGCGCCAATGCCCGCGCCATGGAAAAGGCCCGCAGCCTGCCCTGCGACGGGGTAATTCTGGATCTGGAGGATGCGGTCGCGGCTGATGCTAAGGAAACCGCCCGCGCGGCAGTCCTTGCCACGATTGCCCAGGGTGGGTTTGGCCAGCGCGAAGTTGTGATGCGTATCAACGGGCTGGACACGCCCTGGGGTGCCGATGATCTGGTCGCCGCCGCCCGGTCCGGTGCAGATGCCATACTGGTTCCGAAAATTTCTGCGGCCGCAGAGCTGGTGGATATTGACCAGCGGCTGCGCGTTGCCGGTGCACCGGCGGAACTGAAGATCTGGGCGATGATGGAAACACCGCTTGCCATGCTGGATGCCCGCGCCATCGCCTTTGCAACGCCGCGCCTTTCGGTCTTTGTCATGGGCACCAATGACCTGCTCAAGGAAACCGGGGCCACATCCAGACCGGATCGCGGGCCGCTGATGACGTGTCTGTCCCTGACGCTTTTGGCAGCACGGGCCGCGAAACTGGCCATACTGGACGGGGTGTATAACGCGATTTCAGATATTGCGGGCTTTGAGGCTGAATGCATTCAGGGCCGTGATCTGGGCTTTGACGGCAAGACACTGATTCATCCCTCACAGGTCGAGATCGCAAACAGCACTTTTGCACCCGCGCAAGCTGAAATCGAACACGCGGCCAAGGTTGTGGCTGCATTTGAGGCAGCCCGCGCCCAGGGCAAGGGCGTGGTGCAACTGGATGGCCGGATGATCGAAAACCTGCATGTGGACAATGCGCGAAAGGTACTTGCTTATGCCGAGATACTGGCCGAAGCCAATGGCACGCGGGGGGCATAGGTCATGGCAATGAAAACCGATCCGGGCCGGTTCTTTGAAGATTTCAATATTGGCGACAGACTGATCCATGCCACGCCGCGCACAATTACGACCGGTGATGCAAGTCTGTATCTTGCGCTGTATGGTTCGCGCTTTGCACTGACCTCGTCGGACGAGGCGGCAAAGACAATGGGCCTTGCCTGCGCGCCGATTGATGATTTTCTGGCTTTTCACATTGTCTTTGGCAAGACGGTGCCGGATGTATCGATCAATGCGATCGCCAATCTTGGCTATGCAGAGGGCAGATTTCTGGCACCTGTCTTTGCGGGCGATACGCTGAATGCCACATCCGACGTCATCGGTCTTAAAGAAACATCAGCCGGTGATACCGGCATCGTCTATGTGCGAACGACTGGATTCAATCAGCATAAGGTTGGGGTGATTGACTATGTGCGCTGGGTCCTTGTGCGCAAAAGGGATAATGCAAGTCCACCGCCGTCGAGCGTTGTACCGGAATTGAAATCTGCCCTAGGCGGTGATGAGCTGGTTGTCCCAAACGGATTGAATCCCCGTGCCTATGACACTAGCTGGTCGGGACAGTCCGCGCGCTTTGATGATTATGTGATTGGTGAAAAAATCGATCATGTGGATGGCATGACGGTTGAGGAATCCGAACACCAGATTGCCACAAGGCTGTATCAGAATACCGCCAAGGTACATTTCAATCTGTATAATGAAAGCCGGGGCCGTTTCGGCAAGCGCCTGATCTATGGCGGGCATGTGATATCACTGGCCCGCGCCCTTAGCTTTAACGGGCTGGGCAATGCCCTTTTTGTTGCGGCCATCAATGGCGGGCGGCACGTAGCCCCGCTGTTTGCCGGAAATACAGTCTTTGCCTGGAGCGAAGTGCTGGACAAGGCAATACCGAAAGGCCAAACGGATATTGGTGCGCTGCGTTTACGCACACGGGCTGCCAAGGATCATCCCTGTGCGGATTTCCCGGCCGAGACCGCCGACGGCAAAGCCCACCCGTCTCTTATCCTTGATCTGGACTATTGGGTTTTAATGCCGCGCTGATCTTGGATCAGAACCGATAACGATCAAAGGTCAGGCGCGAGGCGACGCCGGGCAGGCTGATCGACAGGTTATAGGCGGAATAATAGGTACTGGGAAAACTGCCCGGTGCCGATTTGTTGAACAGCACCTTGTACCCAGCGGTTGGAAAACTTGTCGAAATGGTGGCATTGCCGAAATTGTTGCGCTGGGTTGCTGGCCGATAGGCGGTGGTTGGCGCAGTGCCACCGGTGAAATCGTTCAGGGCACCCTGCCAGCTGCCATTGGAAATTTTCGACCCGGTGACAATCTGCCAGATGGCTCTGCCTGCAGAATCATATTGAAAGAGTGCCGCAAAAAGACTTGTTCCCATCTGTTCGACAAAGGCACCGCGGCCGGAGTCATTTTTTACCCAGTACCAGCCGCTATCAAATCCGGCTGATCCAGTAGCGCCCGAATAATCAATTGGCTTTGTATCCACGCTGTAACGCTGCAAATTCAGTGTGCCCCCCGGCCAGGTCAATGTGCCGGTGGTGGGCGAGGTGAATTTCAAACTTATCGCACCATAATTGGTACTGCCTGTCGTAGCCTTGGTAGGTGAGCCATAAGGATTTCCGCCGCTGAATCCGGAAAGGCTGCCCGAAAATGTGGATGCGTCTGTCATGGCACCAGATGATATGCCCCAGACCGGATTACCCGACACGTCATAGAAAAATCCGGCGATGAACATTGTCGGTACACCATTGCTCGATGCCGACGTTTCCAGCGCAAAGCCGATGCCGCCATAGGCTGGATCCCACCACCAGCCGTTCTGTGGGACCGCCGTGACCGCGCGTCCGATAATCGGCAGACTGCCACTGAGCAGCGAGTTCACGCCTACATAGACCGGAACGCCGGATGTGCCGGGTAAAGATATCTGCAGATTGCCGTTTGCGTTCGACGCCTGAACCTGCAGCGACGGATAAACATAGGGCGCATCAGAGCTGGCAGCGTTATAGGTCACTGTCCCGCGTGGCGTCGCCGGATACGCGCAAATAATATCTGAACCTGAAATATTGCTGATCGTGAAGCTGGTAGTCCCGGTAACCGTCGGCGTATGAGTAAACCAGACCGTACCCGCAGTTGAATTTTTGGGCGAGCATAATTGTCCGGATTGTGCATTGGCAATCGGCGTTGAACCCTGTGTCGATGCCGCCGTCAATGATACTGCCATTTCAATCTGGGTCGCATCCGGCGAAGCGATCGCTGTCGGTCGATATGATGCGATACCGGAAATATTTTCATTGACCGCACGCACGCCATCAGCCGGATCAACCCCACCAGCAGGCACACCAAATGCCGCCCCTTTGACCGTCAAAAGCGGCGAGGAATAAAGGCGCTGCAGAACACAGCTCTGACAGGGGTTGGGATAGGACATGACATCGCGCGTCAGTGCCACCTTGTCGATCCAGCCGACATTGTAGACTGATTGCGAGGTAATGGAATCAGTGATGCGGTCATGGTTCAAACCCATATTGTGGCCGATTTCATGAGCATTCGTAGTGCCCAGACAATCATAGCGGACAGCGGAATATCCGGTGGTCATATCCGATGCGGTTACAGGCGACGAAGGCACATAGGCAATGCCGCAAAAACTCTCACTGGTACCCGGTGCCACAATCAATTGCAGCAGGGCCGTCGGCGTCGCATCGCGCAACTGCCGCAATTTGCCATAGCCGACCGCAGGCCCGGCATAATAGCCAGAGATAAAATTCAGATGGTCGGCCAGTGTATAGATATCCCCATCCGGAATATCCGATCCTGAAGCCACAATTGTTGGGACAACAACCGCATTCACACCGGAGGACGACCACACGGAATTGACGACACTGACAGCGTTTTGCACAACCGCGTTGACGTCCTGACCTTTGGCAGCCAGCAGGCTGGCAACCTTTGGCGTGTAGGCGAAAAGAACAGGAATATTCGTACTTGCCGCAGCGGCTGCCTTTATCGTTGGAATCGAGCTGCCACTGGCAGACTGGGATTTGGGCGATCCCGCAATCGACGATGAGTCCGATTTGGATCCATCGGGCATAAGTCCATCGACATTATGGTTGACCGGCGTCTGGTTGGTCAGGCTGCCATGACCATAGGCATTTTCATCCACTTCAATGATTTCGTGAACGCTGCCTGCCTTGGGCGACCCGGTTGCGCGAATTTTAAACGTGCGCCCGGCCATGAAAATGTCACCGGTAACCGCCCCACCTTTGATCACCAGCGAAACAGATGAACCCGGCTCGCCCAATACACTGCCTGTCCACACCAGTGCGCCATCGCCGGTGCGCTGCATGCTTTGTGGCACCACCTGAATGTCAGCATCACCAAAAAGCGCAAAGCGCGTGGCTGGTCCGCTAATATCGGATTTTGCCCGAACCAGCGGAACAGTAACCGGAACCAGCCCTGCTAATGCGGTTGAATCGATTTTTACAGACCGTGATCTGATAATGACATTCGCAGCAATACCCGTGCGATCCGCAATCGTCTGTGGTGCCTGCTCTGCCGAAACTTGAGCTGGATCAGTTGCTAAGACCGACTTGGGAAGCGACTGGAACAGGCCCGGACCAGGAGCTGGCTCAACTGGCGGCTTGCGCACAGCCCAAACAGATCCTGGGGCATCGTGAATTCCCGACGCACCGACCGCTGAAGGTCCTGGCAGCAAAACAAACAGGGCAGTCATCGCAATATGACCGGCCCAGCGGTTACGTTTACCCATAATCATCAGGTCCCTGTTCGCTTAGTGAACAGAGATTACCCGTATTAGGCGCTTTGGCCAACCAATACCGACAAAAAAATTAGTTGACCCCCGGGTCGCGTGACGGCGGACACAGGTGAAGGAAAAAATCACGTCATTCTTTGTCGCTAATACCCTTATTGGGGTTAATCAGATACTTTTCGCCCGTTGCACGCCGGTTATATGCATTAATCACCTCAAGCCTAAGCGCATCGATCAACGAAATCTCGGCGGTATAATGACTGGCAAAAGTGGTCTTAATCTCAGCCGCTACTCTTGCGCGCAATTTGCCGGTTTCAACCGGGCCGATCTTTTGCAAAAATGGCGTCAGCAACCAGCCACCAATACCCCAGGCCATGCCAAATCCACGATTAAATATGGTGGGGCCGGTATCCAGACCACCATAGATATAGACCTGCTTGTGAACCGTTGACCCATAGCGGCTGTAGGTTTTTGCCGTGGCGTTGGCGGCAGCTTCCATCCCGGTCAGTATCTGCCCCGCCAGTTTGCCACCACCTGTGGCATCAAACGCAATTGTTGCTCCCGTGGCGATCAGTGCCGCTATCAGATCCTCCATAAAGCCGGGCGCGGACGAATCACAGACATAAACCGCACCGATGTCGCGCAGGATTTTCGCCTGCGTGCCATTGCGCACGATGTTTACCAGCGCGATACCATCTTTTAGGCAGATCTTATTCAACATCTGACCCAGGTTCGATGCGGCAGCGGTATGCACCAGCGCCTTGTGACCTTCCCGACGCATGGTCTCGGTCATACCCAATGCGGTTAGCGGATTGACAAAGCAGGATGCAGCTTCCGCCGGTGTCGTCCCATCCGGCAGAACCAGACAATCGGATGCCCGCAGGCAACGATACTGGGCATACATCGCCCCGCCGATGCCAGCGACCACCTTGCCCATCAGGGCTTGGGCGGCAAGTGATGCGCCGGCTGCAACCACCACTCCCGCCCCTTCATTGCCCACCGGCATGGATTCATCCAGCCGACCCGCCATGGCCCGCATCATTGATTCCGGTATGGGTGCAGTAACGATTGTTGATGCACCTGTCCCGCTGGCGGTCGCCAGGGACATGTCAGCCACACCAAGTAACAAGCCAAGATCAGACGGGTTGATCGGGGTCGCTCCAATCCGGATAACCACGTCGTCGGGTCCCGGCACCGGTACCGGTATCCGGGCCAGCGATAATTCAAGGTTGCCGGTTTTTTTGACCAGCGAGCGCAATTGCAGGGCGGTTTTGGTTTCTTCCTGGTTCATGAATGCCTCCCCCGGGACTGATTTTGAGACCGAGCAGATCGGTCAGATACATCAGGCTAGGGATAACAGTTTTCGCCAAAAGCCAAAGGGTAAATATCAATACGGCAATATTGAGAGGCAATTTTGGCAACTTTACTGCCATAATGAGTTCAGGCTAGAAGCAAAGCGATCAACCAAGGCCGCAGTGCTGCGGATGGACATGGACGGCTTTCGCGTCGCATTGACTTGGGCGACCTGAAACCTACACTCCATCCTGAGCATTGGGGGGTTTGCGGCATTTTAAGGATCGAGCGCGCTTGGACGCGTGAGTATGACACTTGGCATGCGAGCCCATTCAGGCTACGCCCTGATGTGAATTGGAATTGAGTAGTTGGTGGACCCGCGGGCCACCACGCCGGGAGGCTAGGACCATGAGCATAAGCAAAGCAGCCATAAATCGGCCGACATCGCCACACCTGAGCATATACAAGCCCCAGATATCGTCGATCCCCTCGATCACCCACCGGATCACCGGGGTTGGACTGGGCGCGGGCACGGTCTGGCTGGCATGGTGGCTGATCGCAGCGGCCTCCGGGCCTGAGGCTTTCGCGACGGTGCAGGCATTTTCCGGTTCGATCATTGGCCGCCTGCTGCTTTTGGGCTTTACCTGGGCAATCTGCTTTCACTTTATCAACGGCGTGCGCCATCTGATCTGGGACCTGGGTTATGGCTTTGATCTGAAATCCATGGAGATGAGTGGCTGGTTCACTGTCTATGGCTCTGTGGGACTGACCGGCCTGATCTGGGTTGCGGCTATTATGATGCGGGGGGCTCTTTGATGCGCACATCACTTGGAATCGTTCGCGGACTGGGCTCGGCCAAAGACGGCACAGAACATTTCTGGGTCCAACGGGTGACCGCTGTGGCCCTGGTGCCCTTGGTTGTATGGTTCATGGCTTCGCTGATTGCCCTGTCGGCTGGCGATCACGCATCGCTGGTGGCATTTCTAAAGGCACCGGTGCCCCTGATCGCAATGTTGCTTTTTCTAGCGACGGGTTTTTACCACCTGCGTCTGGGCATGCAGGTCGTGATTGAGGATTATGTCAAGGATGAGGGCATGAAACTTGCCGCCTTGCTGGCCAATACTTTCTTTTGCACAGGTGTTGGTACCGCCGCCGTGGTCGCAACCCTTAAAATCAGTTTCGGAGCTTAACCATGGCACAAGCGAACGGATCAGCCGGCGCAAACGGTACCCATAAAGCCGGTCCCGCCTACCCCATTATCGATCACACCTATGATGCCATTGTGGTCGGCGCTGGTGGTGCCGGATTGCGTGCGACGCTGGGTCTGGCCGAACGCGGCCTGAAAGCGGCCTGCATTTCAAAGGTGTTCCCAACGCGCTCGCATACTGTTGCAGCCCAGGGCGGAATTTCCGCCTCTCTCGGCAATATGGGACCGGATGACTGGCGCTGGCACATGTATGATACCGTTAAGGGATCGGACTGGCTGGGCGATCAGGATGCAATTGAATATCTCTGCCGTGAAGCCCCGGCAGCGGTCTATGAACTGGAACATTTCGGCGTACCGTTTAGCCGGACCGAAGAAGGCAAGATCTATCAGCGTCCCTTCGGTGGCATGACGACCAATTTTGGCGAAGGCACGGCCCAGCGCACCTGTGCTGCCGCCGACCGCACGGGGCATGCGATCCTGCATACGCTCTATGGTCAGTGCCTGCGCCATAATGCGGCGTTCTTCATTGAATATTTTGTGCTCGACCTGATCATGGAAGATGGTCAGTGCCGGGGTGTAATCGCCTGGTGTCTGGAAGATGGCTCAATTCATCGGTTCCGTGCGCATCTGGTGATCCTGGCCACCGGTGGCTATGGCCGCGCCTATTTCTCCTGCACATCCGCACATACCTGCACGGGCGATGGCAATGCCATGGTCTTGCGCGCCGGCCTGCCGCTTCAGGACATGGAATTCGTGCAGTTCCATCCCACGGGTATTTACGGCTCGGGCTGTCTGATCACCGAAGGATCGCGGGGCGAAGGCGGTTATCTGGTCAATTCAAAGGGCGAACGGTTCATGGAACGTTACGCACCATCGGCCAAGGATCTGGCCAGCCGCGACGTGGTATCGCGCGCCATGACCATTGAAATTCGCGAAGGGCGCGGCGTGGGCCGTGAAAACGACCATATTTTCCTGCATCTGGACCATCTGGACCCGAAAGTCCTGCATGAACGTCTGCCGGGCATATCGGAAAGTGCGCGCATCTTTGCCGGTGTCGATGTGACCCGCGAACCCATCCCGGTGCTGCCCACCG
>CAISDR010000629.1 GCA_903884125.1 uncultured bacterium | reverse complement strand
TGATTATTATGTGAAATTTTATACAATATAAAGTAAAATTCCATAATCTATAAAATATAGAATATAAATTTATTAAATTTAATTAGTTTTATACTTAGATACGAAATCATCGGGCATTCTTTTTACTTTTCCCGTACTTAATGCAACACATGTGTAAGATGTTGCGCAGCGTGCCAAAATCAATCCGTCACTTTGACGTACCAGCCTGAAAGCCCGCGCCAGGCTTGCTTTGCCATCATTATAGGTGATCCAGGTCTGTGCCTGAAGGCTTTCGCCAATAAATCCGGGGGTTAGATAGTCAAGCTCGTGGCGGCGCACCACCATCGCCCGGTCTAGCCTGCGATAGGCGTCCAGATCCAATCCCAGGCAGCAGGAATGATCCCACGCAACCCGTTCGAAATATCGCAGATACGCGACATTGTTTATATGGCCCAGCCCATCGATGTCATCGGGCGGAACAGTAAAGTCCACCACATGCCCTGGTGGCGTATCAGGTTGTCGAAAGCTTAGGTCCAGTTGGGCCATCAGCGGTCCTGTGCGGGCCTGTCGGGAAGGGGCTTTTCGGGCGGATTGCGGGACAGGTTGACGCGATAACGTGTCATCCCATTGGCAAGTTCAACATCCTTTTCCAGCCGCGGATCAGCCGATGCAATTGCTGTTTCATGACTTGGAATGTCGAAGGTCACATGGACGCCTGCGTCAAGTGGCGCAAACTGCCAGATCTGGTGGGGGCGTGCATGCACGTCACCTTTGGCCTGCATGTCACGTGAAATAATGTCCTGTATGGTTTCCGGCCAGGAAAAGACCGTGTGGCTGCCATCCAGACCGGGAAAATTGTCTCCACCCTCGGCGCGATAATTATTTGTCCCAACCAGGAAAACCTCGTCATCGCCAACCGGGTGTCCATCATGCAATACATCCCTGATCCGATGGGCATCCGAGCGTATAATCTTTCCATTCCGGTCGTAGCGTACTGGCTGGGTGACATCAATCGTGTAGGTGATGCCGTCAATCACATCGAGATTATAAGCCGGTACCCGTAAGTCAATCAGCGGTTGGGGATCTGATTTACTGACATCAACCTGCTCAAAAACCCGTGTGGTCATTTCCAGCCATTCGCGCAATTCCGCCCCGGTAACCTTCACTATGCTGAACGTGTTGGGATACAGATAGAGATCAATGACATTGCGTACCTGGATCGGTCCCGGTCCGATATCGGTGTAATTTGTAACGCCATATCGTCCGCCTGCCTTAAAGGCGGATGCGGCGATCAGTAATGGTATCCCTTCAAGGTTCGTGCCTCTGAGCTTCTGGCTGGCATAGCTGCGCAGTATGTCGTGGACCAGCCCCACGGCATGGTTGTCACCCAGTAACGCCAGATAGGTATGAATTCTGCTGTCTGTTCGCGCAATCGGGGTTTTGGCATAGGCAATTGTCGCTTTGTGACTGGGCTCGATGATCTTTGACAGGGCTGGATCGGCATCAACAATGGCAACGCGTTTGCCGTCGGCGATTTTGGTGATCGAGCGAGCTTCGGCGTGACTGGCAACAACCCCGAAGCGTTTACCGATCCGCTTCAGCACCAGATCAATCACACCGAGATGACTGCCGAAATATCCCGCCATTACCACTGGCTTGCCATTGATGGTGCCCTGTTCCAGATCGGCATCCGGTACGCTGACATAGGAGTCCGAGGGAAAGACCTGATGGGAATGACCCAATACAACTGCGTCCACACCACGAATTTTTGTCAGCTGGTAACCCACGTTTTCTTCCATGGGGCGCGTCTGGGTCGGTCCGATACCGGTGTGCGCCAGAACGATGATGATATCCGCACCTTCACTTTTCAGTCGGCCCACATTTTCACGGACAGAGACGGTGATGTCCCGAGCATCTATCTTGCCCGTCAGCTTGTCCTTGTCCCAGGTCATGATCTGGGGCGGCGTTGCGCCGATTATACCAATCTGCAGCAGGTGGGGACGGCCCAAAATGTCCCGGAAACGTCGTTTAAGAATAATGGCGGGGGATATCCAGTTGCGCGGACGCCCACGATCAAGGCGCACCAGGTTTGCGCTGACATAGGGAAATCTGGCGCCTTTAAGCGTTGCCTCAAGATAGGGCAGCCCATAATTGAATTCATGATTGCCGATGGTGGCCGCATCATAGTTCAGCCGGTTCATCGCCAGATAGTCAGGGTGTATCGCCCCGATCCCGTACCCGCCGTCGGTCATCCAACGATGCTGGGCCATATCTGCCAGTGGCGCGCCCTGTAAAAGGTCACCTGCATCCAGCAAAATATTATTAGGTTGTTGCGCCCGTGCGGATTTTATCAGGCTTGCCGTTCGAACCAGCCCAACACCAATATCCGGCTGGTCGCGGTAATAGTCATAGTCCATCAGATTTGAATGGATATCGGTGGTAGCCAGAATACGCAGTTGCAGGCTGACCGGCACATCTCGGGCCGCTAAGGGTCCATTGATGACCGCGAAAATCTGTGCCCACGCCAGTACGGCGATCAATGACCTTGCCAGCTGGCCACACGCCGACCCGTTCAGCAAGCGATGCATTGGCACTTGGGTTTGGCAGATGGGTTTCATTAGCGGTCCTTTAAAGCCTCGGCCAAACCATATTACCTTAAAAACCATGTCGGCGATAAAGTTGCCTGAAGACTGCCCGCATGGTTTGGAAATTGCAAAGACCAATGTTTTTCAACAAATTTTGCCGCAACGCAGCATGACGTGTTTTTTAGTGGTTTGTGGCCCATTTGCAACAATTTACTTTCAAATTAAACCTTGATCTATCTGTCACAAAAATGACATAACCTATAGCTATGGTGCATTGCGAAAGAGGCATACGGAATTTTGCTTCGGGGGCGCAAGCCAAGAGGTTGTATTGAAATTCGGGCAACCTGCGGGTTGGGCCATTTTGAAAAACGGGGAGATATAAATCATGGCGTCGAAACTGGCCCGCGCGGGGTTTAGCCTGCGGTTTGTTGTTGGATCGCTGCTGGCTTCGACGGCTGTCATCTCGCTTCCAGCGACGATTGTTTCAACACCAGCCATGGCCCAGGAAACATCCGCCCGTCTCACCGGTATGGTGGTTGATGCAAAAGGTCTTTCGGCCGAAGGTGCCAAGCTTGAAATTACCCATGTACCATCAGGCACGATGGCACAAGTTACCACCAACGAAGCAGGCCGATTTGATATTCAGGGCCTGCGCGTCGGCGGTCCTTATACAATCAAGGTATCAGGCCCCGGTTTGAAAGAAACGGTGCTCAAGGATCAATTTCTGCAATTGGGTTCGCCCAAACAGCTTACCATCCAGGTGGCAACGACTGGATCAGCCTCAAACGTTGAGACGGTCGAAGTGATCGGTGCGCGCCGCAGCTTTAAAACCGGTTCTGCTGCCGATTTCTCGCGCGAAAAAGTCGCAACGGTTGCAACCGTCAGCCGTGACCTAAAGGACATTGTTCGCAATGACCCCAATGCGTCGGTTGTGGTTAATAACGGCGTGCCGGTCGTCTATATCGCTGGCTCCAACAATCGCTTCA
>CAISDR010000628.1 GCA_903884125.1 uncultured bacterium | reverse complement strand
TCGGATGGTTCGACGGCAACCCTGCAAAGTTATTTCCGCTAGAGCCTATGGATCGTGCTAATCGCATGGTTGTGGCGCTGGGCGGAGAGGGCCGATTGATACAGATGATAGATGAAGCGCGCGTGGCAAATGATCTGCGCTGGGCTCTGGAACTGGCTACCTTCCTGGCACGCCGGACTGATGCATCTGAATTGGACCGAAAGTTGTTGGCGGATGTATTGCGCGATATTGGCTATCGCTCTTCTGCTGCCAATATCCGGAACTGGTGCATAACCAAGGCACTGGACCTTGATGGTTCTTCAGACATGACGCGCTTTCGCACCCATCGACTGAATGCTGGCCAATTGGCGACCCTTTCGCCCTACCAGTGTCTGCATCTGCTTCGCGTATTGCTGGATTTTGAACTGGCGAAAGGGATTGATCATCACGTCGGCTTTACATTTGCTGATGGCACTAAGGCGGGTTTGCATGTGCGTAATTGCGTTGCCGTCGCGAGTGCGGGCGAGGAAACGGATTCGATTGTATCGATTGCCTATGGTGATTGGATCAGGGTTTTAACTGGCACCGTCACACTGTCCGATTTAATTCAATCCGGAACGACGACACTGTCCGGTAACACTGGCGAGGCGCTTCGGGCTCTGTCCTGCTTTGATATAAAAGGGTTGAAGCTAGATACCGCCGCTTAAAAGCGCTGATCTGCATTATGCTTGCCATCCGGTTTCCTGGGACCAGAAATTGAATTGGAGGATTGGAAATGAAATCTCTATTTGCCAGTTGGTGGGGTGGATTGATCGGTGTCGTGCTTGTCATGTGTCCGGTTGATGTCCGGGCGATAACGATTGATGAAACAAAGGCTGAACAAATCGCCCTTGAGGCTTACACCTATCTCTATCCATTGGTGATCATGGATGTGACCCGCCGTCAGCAGACGAATGTTGTCCATGCCGGTGATATTCCGATGCGGGCGCCGATCAATCAAATCGTCCACCTACCGACATTCCCGCCGGGTGATTTTCGTGATGTTGTAAGGCCTAATTTCGACACACTTTATTCTAATGCCTGGCTGGATCTGACCCGTGAGCCGATGATCCTTAAAGTGGGGGACACCAAAGGCCGATATTTTCTGTTGCCGCTTTATGATATGTGGACAGATGTTTTCGCAAACCCAAGCAGTGAAACCCTGGGTCCTGAAGGCGGTACGTTTGCGATTACAGCACCTGGCTGGCATGGGACTTTGCCCAAAGGCGTTGAGCGTATTGAGGCACCAACGCCGATGGTATGGATTATCGGGCGGGTGCAAACCAATGGTCCTGCTGATTATGCTTTTGTTCACGATATTCAGCGTTCCTTCACGCTGGTGCCACTGAGCCAATGGGGCAAACCAGATGTCACACCAGCTACGGGGACAACTGACCCAACAGTTGATCCAAAATCGCCTCCGCTGGCGACAGTAGCGCGAATGGACGCAAACAACTTCTTTACCTATGGACTAAAGTTAGTGCAGTTGAATAAACCGCATAATATTGATCATCCAATCATCGCCCGGATGAAAATGATTGGGCTGGTTGCATCAAACCAGTTTTCATTTGGAAAATTGTCACCAATGGTTCAGTCGGCACTGCAACATGCGGCGGCAGCAGGGCAAAAACATTTTGTTAAATATGCGATGCAAATGGGTGAGCCACGGAATGGCTGGCGTGTCCGGACAACGTCCATCGGAAGTTATGGATCAGATTATTTGCAGCGAGCGACAATTGCTATGGCCGGGCTTGGCGCTAATCGGCCGTTTGACGCGATCTATCCCCGTGCAGATATCGACTCTGAGGGAAGGCAGATAGACGGCGCCTATCAGTATATTATGCACTTTCCGCCAGGTACATTGCCGCCAGTCGGGGCGTTTTGGTCAATAACAGCCTACGATAAAGATGGGTTCACAACCCCCAATGTCATTGACCGCTATGCGCTTGGTGACAGGGACCCCCTGAAATATAATGCTGATGGATCGCTGGACCTCTATTTGCAGACAGCCAGTCCGGGGTCTGATCGAAACATGAATTGGCTTCCGTTAGGGCCGGGTATCCAGAATTTCAGTCTAAGGCTCTACCTGCCTAAGGCAGAGGCTCTGTCGGGTGTCTGGGTCCCGCCGCCCATCCAGCGTGTGGATACACCACCGGCAACACACTGATGATTGAGACAGCACGGGGACAGTGTGCTTGATAGCTTGGCTGTCCCCTTATGCGCGTCCCTCATTGGTTCAACCCTGCCTGTGTAGTCAAATACACTGCAAATGTGCCAAGCCAGTGCCCGCCTTCATAATGTTCGCCGGTTACTTCAGGCAATGCCTGATTGCTGTGGCGTGACCTGCGCCCCAACTTTCATCCAGCCAAGTGCTGAGTCCGTTCCTGATTTGCTCTGATCCCCAACTTTGGACCGCCCGCATGATCAGGTTCATTGAATTTGACAACATTTGTTTCACCAAAAAAATAATCAAAAGATAGAAAATCTACGAAATTTAACAAAAGCGTTTTTGCCATAAGTAATTTCCGACGCTTTGTGGCGGCTTATTAGACGCGCAAGATGCTGTCGATGACGCAATGTCGTAAGAGGTTTTGCATCAAATAGGTACAGTTGAAGGTATTTCTGCTGCGGCTGACGCATGCGTGAACGCAAAAGCGATTTGGTTCAACTGGATTATTTTTGCAATTCCAAGACCAGCATTATCGCTTGCCGTTAGAGAGATCAGAGGACCCAGAATGCCCGCACTTCTCCTTGTGCTCTTATTAGTCATTTTGTTTGGCGGAGGCGGCGGCTACTACGGCTACGGTCTTTACGGGGGCCCCGGGCTTGGTGGTGCGTTTGCGCTGACCTTCTTTATTTTAGGCATTTTGTGGTTTTTCGGCCTGGTGGGCGGTAAAGGAACTCGGCTCTAGAGGGCAATTGAAATCACTTAATATTGGTTCTGCTGGCGGTTCGGGTGTGGCTTTGGAAAGTTTGTTGTGTGAAATCGCGCGCAATAGTCGGCCAGTAGGAAGCGACTTTCGCTTCCAAAATTAGGCCACCCGATGTGATCGGGTCTGGCAATCTCTCGGTTTTACCCGAGGGGTTGGGGGATGTTGGGCTTGGAAGGCATCGCGCGGATTCGTTTTGAGCATTACCAGAACGGCAAGAGTCTGCGGCAGATTGCGCGTGAGCTCGGACTTGCGCGAGACACGGTGCGCAAAGCCATCCATCTGGATACGACAGAATTCCGATATGAGCGTGAGGTTCAGCCGCAGCCTAAGCTAGGGATCTGGGTTCCGGTTCTGACCGAGATTTTGGAACGGGAAGCTAAGCTGCCGAAGCGGCAACGCCGATCCACCCAGCGTCTGTTCGAGGAATTGCGTGGTCGGGGTTACGAAGGCGCACATGACAGCGTTCACCGGTTTGCGAAGTCATGGCGGGACGAGCGAGCCCGTGTGCCGGTGCAGGCTTTTATCCCGATGAAGTATGACCCCGGTGAAGCCTACCAATTTGATTGGAGCCACGAGGAGATCGAATTCGGCGGGCTGGGACTGACGGTGAAGGTGGCGCATATGCGCCTGGCCTATAGCCGAATGCCGATTGTTCGGGCCTACTTTCGTGAGACCCAGGAGATGGTGTTTGACGCCCATGACAAGGCCTTTGCCTTTTATGGCGGCGTCTGCCGGCGCGGAATCTACGATAATATGAAGACCGCCGTTGAGACGGTCTTTGTCGGTCGCGCCCGGGAATATAATCGGCGCTTTCTCCAAATGTGCTCCCATCACCTGGTTGAACCTGTCGCGTGTACGCCGGCATCAGGTTGGGAGAAGGGCCAGGTTGAGAACCAGGTGGGCAATATCCGCGATGTTGTGTTCCGGCCCCGACCCAGAGTTAAGAGTTTGATCGAGTTGAATGATTGGCTGACCGATCAATGTACGGCCTATGCCAAGCGCACCAAGCACCCTGAGTTCCGGGACAAAACCATCTGGGAAGTTTTTGAGGAGGAGCGATCAAGCCTGATGGCGTTCCGCGGCCCCTTTGATGGTTTTAGCGAGAAGCCGATGCGGGCGACGACAACGTGTCTGATCGCTCATGACCGCAACAAATACAGCGTTGATGCGCGTGCTGCCGGGCGAATAGTTCTGGTTCGTGTTTATGCCGAGCGGATCGTCGTCCTTTATGACGGCGAAGTCGTGGCTGATCATATGCGCAGCTTTAAGCGCGACCATGTTGTTTACGATCCTTGGCATTATCTACCGGTTCTGCTCCGCAAGCCCGGTGCCCTGCGCAATGGCGCGCCGTTTAAAGACTGGGACTTGCCACCGGCCTTCGCGCAGGTTCGGGCAAAGCTCAAACATCACGCAGACGGTGATCGCCAGTTCGTCAACGTCCTGGCCTGCGTGCCGGAACATGGCATGGAAACGGTTGAGGCCGCCTGTCGCGAGGCATTGGATGCCGGGATAGCTCACGGCGATGTCATCCTTGCGGTTTTGGCGCGTCAGATACAGCCCCCGATTCCGCCCAGCATCACAACACCAGACGCGCTGAGACTGACAGTCGAACCGGTTGCCGACTGTGCGCGTTACGACACCCTGCGCCGGAACAAGGAGGCAGCCTGATGGAACGCCAGCAATTGATTGAGGCGATGAGCAATCTGAAGCTTTACGGTATGCGCGCAAACTTTGACGAGATTGCCGGCAAGGGATTGATCCGACGCGAGGAACTTTATCCTTTGCTTGGTAGCCTGATCCGGGCGGAGCTTACCCACCGGCAGGCCCGATCAATCAACTACAGGATCGGCAGCGCCAAGTTCCCGGTCCTCAAGGATCTCGACAGCTTTGTCTTTGGCGACACGCCGGTTGATGAAGGTCAGGTGCGGGAACTAGCGAATGGTGACTTCCTGGATGCCAAGCGCAACATCATCCTGATCGGCGGCACTGGCACCGGCAAAACCCACTTGGCGATAGCCATCGCTTCCGGCGTCATCCGCACGCGGGCACGCGGACGGTTCTACAATCTGGTTGACCTTGTAAACCAACTTGAGCGTGAGAAGGCCGGTGGGAAAAGCGGACGGATTGCCGAAAACCTGCAGCGGCTTGACCTGATTGTGATCGATGAATTGGGCTATCTGCCCTTCAGCCATGCCGGCGGCCAGTTGCTGTTCCATTTGATCAGCAAGCTTTATGAGACGACATCGGTCGTCATTACGACCAATCTCGCCTTCGCCGATTGGCCGCAGGTATTTGGCGATGCCAAGATGACCACAGCCATGCTCGACCGCCTGACCCATCATTGCGACATCATCGAAACTGGAAACGTAAGCTGGCGATTCAAAAATCGCCGCTGACCCTCCCCCCAGACCCCCCACCGGACTTGCCCAGGTGGGCCCCCAGGAACCTCCCTCGCCCTCCGCTCCGCGCACCGCCTGATGGCGCTGCG
>CAISDR010000627.1 GCA_903884125.1 uncultured bacterium | reverse complement strand
CAAACTAGGTTTTCAAGTGGTATTTTCTGGGGAAAATGTGGGTAAAAAGTAATAAATGAAGAAATAATCGATTTAATTACCTCAATAAAAAGCAATGCATTGGAACATAAGATTACGCCTGGGGTCTGAGGGGCGCAGGTTCAAATCCTGTCACTCCGACCAATAAAATCAAGGGGGCAGATGGCAACGGCTGTCCTCTTTTTTTTTCGGTTTCTGACCTGATTTAGAAAAACGCCCCGTGCGCAGTTTTTCAAACAGGCCCGGGAACATTGCCGCCCAGTGCTGCAAACAGCTGGGCCACGTCCAGATATTTCTGTCCCGTTGCCTGGGTCAGGCCCAGACTGGCCTGTAACAAATTGCGTTCGGCGCGCAACACACCCAGCAGATCGTCGGCACCGGCCTTTTGTGCAGTTCTGGCCAGTTTCAGCGAGGCGGTTGCTTCGTCCACGGCGTGCTGCTGGGCAAGGATCGTGCGGTCGTCCTGTTCAAGGGCTGACAGTATGTCTGCTATCTGGGTGAATGCGCGCAACAGTGTCTGGCGGTATTGGGCAAGTTCGGCCCGGTAATCCGCCTCGGCAACGCGGCGCTGGGCATTCAGGCGGCCACCATCGAAAATCGGAACTGTCAGGCCGGACAGCAAATTCCAGGCGGTGGACCCGGGCTGGAAGAAGCTTTCCGGGGACAGCACCTCCTGATTAAGACCGGCCGATAATTTCAAGGATGGATAGAAGGCTGCTTCCGCAATGCCTAACTGCGCATTTGCGGCCTGTAACATAGCCTGGGCAGCCTTGATATCCGGGCGGTGCTGCGCAAGTGTTGATGGCAGAATATAGGGCAGGTCACCGGGCAGGCTGAGATCGCCAAGTCTGATGCGTGGCGCAGACCATTGCGCGGGCGCACGGCCCAGCAGCAGGGCAAGGGCATGATCAGCAGCTTCCACCTTTTTTTGCGAACGCGGCAGCAGGGTTTCATCATCGACCCGCAGCCTTTCATCGCTGAGGCGTTCGGGCCGGGTGCCCACACCGATCTGCAGGCGTTTTGCGCTGAGCGCTATGATCCGGTCATCCAGCCGGATCAGGTTTTCAGCAATCTCGATTTCCGACCGGGCGGTGGCGGCGGTAACGGTCTGCATAACGATCTGTCCGGTCAACGCCATGGCAGCGCCATCGCGTTGCAGCGACTGAAAGGTGCCCAGTGCCTGCTGGCGTTCAATCGCGCGGTGTTCACCACCGGCCAGATCAATCACATAGCTGACCCGTGGGCCGACCTGATAATAGGTAAAAGGCGGAATGGAAAAATTGGATGGCCCGAATAATGATGCGCCATATTGCTGTCGGGCAATATTGGCGTCCACCGAAACCGTGGGCATCAGCCCCGAAGATGCGATGTCGACCTGGGCACGCGCTGAATCAAGTCGTGCTGTCAGAACGGCAATATCCTGATTTTCCACCAGCGCATGGTCGATCATCTGGTCGAGGTCGGTGGATTTGAACGCGCGCCACCATTTGTCTTCGACCGGCTTTTCCGGTCGGGCCATTTTCTGATCGCCACCGTTGAGATAGCTTTTTATCCCCGGATCGGGTGGCGGACCGAAATCGGGTCCCGCCGTACACGCGCCAAGCAACAGGGTTGCCAGCAATGCCGGTGATGCGAAAGCCGGTTTCACAAAAAATCTCATATCATTCAAGCCCCATCGCATGGGATTTTGTCGGCACCCGCACACCGCGAAAAAACGGTATCAGCGGTGCCACGCACAGCGACAGGATCATCACGAAATAGAAATCATCCAGATATCCAATCATTGCCGCCTGTCGATAGATTTCATGATCCAGTGCCAGCCATCCTGCCACATTATCCGGCATCAGATGGCGGGCGATCAGCGCAGGGTTGGTTGTGGTATCAAACATCGATACGTGTCCCACCATCGCGGCATGAATCTTTTCCGTATTCTGAACCAGCAGGACCTGCATGGCCGAAATGCCCAGACTGCTGGCAATGTTTCGCAACAGGGCAAATAATGCCGTGCCTTCGACCCGCAATTCCGGGGCAAGGGTTGCAAAGGCAGCGGTGCTTAATGGTACCCAGACCAGCCCGATCCCAACCCCCTGTATGACCGATGAGGTCACAAATGCGCCCATATCCATCTGCAGTGAAAAATGGGTCATCTGCCATAAAGACAGCGCGGTCAGGGCAAGACCAGCACCCATCAGATTGCGCGAATCCACGCGCCCAGTTAAGGGGCCAACCAGAAACATCGCCGCCATCATGCCCGCACCACGCGGGGCAATCACAAGCCCCGTGGTGACCACTGGATAACCCATCAGGTTCTGCAACATGGGTGGCACCAGTGTCAGCGTCGAAAACAGTGAAATGCCGACAGCGAACATCAGCATATTGCCCAGCAGAAAATTCCGGTCCCGGAAAATGGCCGGATTCAAAAACGGCCGGCGATGGGTCAGGGTATGGATGACGAACAGGTAAAAGGCTGTTGCCGACAGCAAACCTTCGGCGACGATTTCGGTTGATGAAAACCAGTCTTTCAACTGTCCACGATCAAGCATCAGCTGCAGGGCGCCGATGCTGATGGCCAGGGTGACAAAGCCAAAAAAGTCAAACGGTTTTGTGCTGGATGATTTGCGCGAAGGCAAAAACAGCCACAGGCCCAGAAACGCTGCAACACCGACCGGCAGGTTGATATAGAATACCCAGCGCCAGTTATAATCATCAGTCAGCCAGCCACCCAATACCGGACCCAGTATGGGGCCAAGGGTTGATCCGACACCCCATACGGCCATTGCCCGGCCGTAATTTGCAGGCGGATTGATTTCAAAAAGAATGGTCTGTGACAGGGGCACCAGCGCTGCGCCGCTGATCCCCTGTAACAGGCGGGCAGCAACAATCTGGGGCAGGGTCGCGGAAATGCCGCACAGTGCCGATGCAAAAGTAAATCCGGCAATCGATGCCAGAAATACGATCTTGCGGTCATAACGGGTTGCAAGCCAGCCGATCAGCGGAATGGTGATGGCGGCTGCCACAATATACGAAGTCAGCACCCAAACCATCTGATCCTGCGTTGCCGACAGCGCGCCCTGCATGCGGGGCAGGGCGACATTGGCGATGGTTGAATCCAGCGCCTGCATGATCGTGGTCAGCATCACGGTGACGGTGACGATGGCACGCGCACGAAATGGCAGAACCGTGCCAGCCCCGGTCATGATTAATTACCGAACCAGCTTTGATGATGTTCCGTATCAATCTCGGTTGTTACACTCAGACCGGTGGCCAGCGGCAGTTCCTGGGTATTGTCGATTGCGATGCGCACCGGCAGACGCTGCACCACCTTCACCCAGTTGCCCGTGGCATTCTCTGGTGGCAGCAGTGAAAAGGATGAGCCCGTGCCCGGACTGGTCGACACCACATGGCCTGACAGCGCATGATCCGGAAAGGCATCAATCATGATTTTTGCCTTCTGACCGGGCCGCATATGGGCCAACTGGGTTTCCTTGAAGTTTGATTCAACCCAGATATCACTGGTTGAAATCAGGGCGAACAGGGGCGCTGCGGCATTGATGTAATCACCGGTCT
>CAISDR010000626.1 GCA_903884125.1 uncultured bacterium | reverse complement strand
TGCGCATTCTCGGCATCACCGCCGGCAAACGCTCACCCGCCGCGCCCGAACTGCCGACCATCGCCGAAGGCGGCGTGCCGGGCTTCGAAGCCAATCAATGGTACGGCGTTATAACGTCGGCGAAAGTGCCGAAAGACATCGTCAACAAACTCTCGCTCGCACTCAACGCCGCCGTCAACGCCCCCGACGTCGCCGAACGCCTGATGAAAGACGGCTCGACACCGCATGGCACCACGCCGACGCAATTCCAGACGCATATCAAGTCGGAGATTGCGAAGTGGCGCGAACTGATCAAGGTCGCGGGCATCAGGCTGAACTGAGGTTCTGAATTAACGAACTGCGTCCATCGCTCTTTCGGAAGCTGCTTTTTTTGCAACGCAATCGTCTCGCAGGCGCTTGAGCCGGAAACAGCGCTGATGGACCATCAATCGACCTCTCAAGCCCCACCAGCAGCAGATCCTTGTGTACCGAACAAGTAAAAGATCATTTTCAACACCGCTGGAAATGATCACACCATGGGGCGAATCGGCGTCGCCCGGCGTATCCATGGCGTTACAAATGCGGCATAAATCGGCAGAGGTCGATACAGGTATTCGTCATATTAACTTCTGCAGGAGCGATCATGTTTAAGCAAATAAGGATCCGATTGTTAATAGGAATTGCGGTGCTATTGTCTATTGGTTTGATAATTTTTCTAAGTTTGGAAAGATACGTCTCCACTCCACCCCAGAAAATCATGGTGACCACGGGTTACAAGGGCGGCGCCAATGAACTATTTGGACAACGCTACAAAGAAATTCTTGCCCGATCGGATATCGAGTTGGAAATTATCAATTCTTTGGGTACCGGAGAAAATATCCAGCGCTTGAAAGATCCCAACTCCGGCTTCCAGGTTGGTTTTTCACAGGATGGCGGGGGCGACGAACAATTAACGAATCTGGTTTCACTTGGGCAGATTGGTTATCAGCCCTACTGGATCTTTTATCGTTCGACTCAGGAGTGGCCCGACATTGACTCCCTGAAAGGAAAGCGTGTCGCGATTGGAGCGAAAGGAACAGGGCGGCATAATCTTGCCCAAAGTCTTCACTTGGGCGCCAGCACCCCCCCGGACTTATCAAAGTTGGTTGGCAATGACGCCACTGCAGCGCTAAAAGACGGGCGTGTCGATGCAATTCTCACTTCGGGCACACTTGAGTCCGCACATATACAAGAGTTGATGCGTGATCCTTCAATTCGATTAATGAGTTTGCCCAGAGCAGAGGCATTAGCCAGAATTTACCCGCAGTTAGTTCGCCTGGTACTACCTGCCGGCGTGGTCGATTTTGAGAAAAAGATACCACGTAAAGATGTTGAGCTTATCGCCACCACGACCTCTGTTTTGGTACGCAGGGACCTGAATACCCAAATAATCTATCTTCTTGCGCAAGCCCTGGAAGAGGTTCATAACCCAGCCGGAATCTTCCATCGTGCAGGTAATTTTCCCACCCAATTTGATACGCGCTACCCCATGTCAGAGACTGCGCGTGATTATTATAAAAACGGACCCTCTTTTCTGAATAAGTATCTGCCAATATTCGTCACCAGTTATCTCGCCCGCGTGCTTGCCGCGCTGGCCGCGATAATGGCAATTTCACTTCCATTATTCAGGTTTTTGAATAGTATTTATGGCTGGTTCATTAAACACTATACGGATAATTTATTTCAAAAACTGCGATTGCTGCATTTGGAGTTACAGCAACCAATCGATGCCATTTCTCATAAGTCCATCGCCGATGAACTGGACAGCATTAACCAATCCACCCACCTTTTGCCAATGCGGCATACCGATGTCTATTTCTCCCTCATTAGCAGAATCGAAAACGAACGCAAGCTTTTAGAAAAGAACGCCGCCTTAAGTTAAATATTTGTCAGCCCGGCAGGGTGGGCAATTTGTTGCCCACCCTGATTGGATGCGCTGTTTGAACGCGTGGGCAGCAAGCTGCCCACCCTACGAAACTGACCAGTTTTCGGCCGTTTTGAACTAATCATCGCTTCAAGGGAACCTACAGCCCTGTAGGGTGGGTAACTTGTTGCCCACGCGGATTAGACGCGCTGCTTGAACGCGTGGGCAGCAAGCTGCCCACCCTACGAACTCTTTTGACGCCACGGCCGGCGGCGATTTTCCGGCGGTCGCTATGCTAGACTAACC
>CAISDR010000625.1 GCA_903884125.1 uncultured bacterium | reverse complement strand
GTCGTATGCCCCAGATCAGCGTGATAATTTTCGGCAACCACGCCCAATGTGCCAAGACTTGCGGCCGGGTGATTGAGCTTTTGCCAGATCTGGCGGGCAAAACTTGCAACGGATGTTTTGCCATTTGTCCCAGTGACCGCCGCAACATGTTTGGGTTGGCGGTCATAGAAAGCGGCGGCACTTAATGCCAGCGCCAGTCGCGGATTGGCACATGCCAGGGTTGGCACACCACGCAAGGCAAGATCACGTGCGATTTGGGGTTCGGCCAGAATGGCACTGGCCCCACGGGCCAGCGCGTCATCAATAAATTTAACCCCGGATGTTTTGGTCCCGCCCAGAGCTGCAAAAAGATATCCCGGCTGTACCGCACGGGAATCCGCAGTCAGACCTGTGATATCGGCCTGACCTGAAGCTTTACCAATATTCGGTTGGTTTAGCATCGCAAGAAGCATGACCCCCCGATCACTGTTTAAAAGCGACAAGCAACGCGGGATCGCGCTGGTCGGGCGTATCATTGGGCGCCACATTCAACATGGGCGCGATGCGTTCAATCACATGACGTGCAACCGGAACTGCATTCCAGCCTGCCGTCGCCCAGCCAAATGTTTTCTTGGTGGCCTTGGGTTCATCCAGCATGCACAAAACCACATAGCGTGGATCCGACATGGGAAAGACCGAGGCAAACGAGGTAAGATTGGCCTTGCGGCGATAACCGCCACCGCCACCGATTTTTTCCGCCGTTCCAGTCTTGCCGCCAACCTGATACCCAACCAGATCAGCCTTGCGACCCGTGCCATCGGTTACGATCAGACGCAACAGCTGGCGCATGGTGGCACTGGTTTCAGCGGAAATAACTCTTTGACCCGCAACCGGCTGCAGTGGATCACGCTTGATCAGCGTGGCTGGCATCAAATTGCCGCCATTAACCGCTGCTGCGATCCCCGATGCAATCTGTATGGGTGTCACGGCGATGCCATGGCCAAAGGCAATGGTCATCAGATTGATTTCGCGCCACGTCCCGGGATATTGCGGTTCGCCCACTTCAGGCAGTTCAATCGGTGATTTGTCCAGCAATCCAAATCGGCTCAGATAGTCCTGCTGGCGGTCAAGGCCTGCTGCCAGCGCGATGCGGGCTGAACCGATATTGGATGAGTATGCAATGATTTCCGCAACCGTCAGCCATCGTGATTTCGGTTCATGGTCCTTAATCGAAAAGCGACCGATCTGGATGGGATGAGTGGCATCGAACCGGTCGAAAACCCGGGCGGTACCAGTATCCAGGGCCATTGCAGTATTGAATGTCTTGAATGTTGAACCAGGTTCATAGGCGCCCAACGTGGCGCGGTTAAACAATGTCTCTGGCTCGGCAGCACCCGGCTCATTGGGATCAAAATCCGGCAATGATGCCATCGCCACCACTTCTCCGGTACGCGCATCAAGTACAATGCCCATGCCGCCGACCGCTGAAAATTCTGCGATGCCGCGCTGTAATTCATCGCGCAATGTGTGCTGCACCCGTACATCAATGGACAGTTGCAGCGGGCGACCATGACGGGCGGGGTCTGTCAACAGACCGTTGAATCGCCGCTCAATCCCGGCAATGCCCTTGTTGTCCGAATCCACAAAGCCCAGCACATGGGACAATAAAGGCCCCTGGGGATAGACCCGGCGGTCTTCGGGTACAAAGCGCAGGGCGGGAACCCCAAGTTCCGTAATCTGCTGTTGCTGGCGCGGCGTCAGGTTGCGCTTGATCCAGTAGAACGAACGGCCTGACTTCAGCTGGCGCAGCACATCGTCATAATCAAGGTCAGACAGAACATTGACGATCCCGGCGGCTGTATTTTCGGGATCTGTGATTTCGCGCGTGTCTGCATATAGCGACCCGGTATCAAGGGTTGTCGCCAGCAACTGACCCGACCGATCTACAATATCTGCACGGGTTACAGCGGTCGTGGCACTTGTATGCATGGCAGTTGGCTCTTCGGCCTGACGCATCAGCGACAGATCAACCAGACGACCGACAAGCGTCAAAAAGCACAGGCTGAATAGTGTTATTGCAACAACCAATCGGTTGCGGCCACTTTCAATGGCATGCCGCGTCAGAGCATCCATCGCCGCATCACGCGGATCAGAACGCAACGTGCGCGCACCAAGTTCCATCGGCGATTTTTTGGTGCGTGCAGCCATGGTGTTATTCCACCCCGCCCACGGCCAGAATCTGCGCGTTGTCACCACCATCCACGGTCAATTTGGCGGGCGACGCATTAAGTCCGACTGAAGCCATCGGAACCGCTGACTTTGGCGCGGTGGTACTGCCCGGAACTGATTTCGCACTGGGGTTAAGCGGCACATCAGACAGAGGCACGATACGGGCCGGAATTGATGCCACCATGGCAAACTGGCGCGGGTCAATTGGCCCAAGTGTCAGATGGCGTTCCGCCAATACCTGCAGACGATCCGGCTGATTCAAATATGCCCAGTCGGCATCCAGCAGGCGGATTGCTTCACGTTCTGCCAGAATCTGACGCTGCAAGGCCAGGCTTTCACGATCAAGATTCTGGACCTTGTATTTCAGCTTATAAAGCGCCCCGGAAACACCGGCGAGTGTTATCAGAGCCAGAAGCGAGATCATGCGGATCATGCTGCCACCTCGACCAGTTCGGGCAGGCCCAGTTCCCTGGCCGACAGCATCCGTACCGGTGCACTGGTACGTATTCCGGCCCGCAATTTTGCTGAACGCGCGCGCGGGTTTGCAGCCAGTTCAGTTGAAGACGCGCTGCGATGGCCTTTAAACACTGGCGAGAAGCTTGGAGCGGGTCGCGCGCGTTTGATCGTGGGAATATGCCGCGATGTGGGCGCGTCATCTTCACCTTCACCCAACATGAAACGTTTGACCACGCGATCTTCAAGCGAGTGAAAGGTTACAACGACCAACCGGCCATCGGGCGGCAACAGACGTTCGGCGGCATAAAGTCCACGTGCCAGTTCGCCCAGTTCGTCATTGACGAAAATCCGCAATGCCTGAAACGTACGGGTTGCGGGATGGCGGCCGGGCTCGCGCTTGGGAACGGCTTTAGCCACAATTTCCGCCAACCGGGCAGTGAATTCAATTGGTGCCTCGGCGCGGGCTGCAACAAGCGCACGGGCAATTCGGCGCGAAAGGCGTTCTTCACCATAGTGATAGATGATATTGGCCAGATCCGTTTCCGACGCCGTGTTCACGACATCGGCAGCAGATGGGCCCGAGGATGAGACACCTTCCATGCGCATGTCCAGCGGACCATCAACCTGAAAGGAAAATCCGCGATCTGCCTGATCGAGTTGCATGGACGATACACCGATATCCAGGACAATGCCGTCGGGCACTTCCCGAACCAGCTGGTCCAGCGCACCAAAACGGCCCTCGATCATGACAAAGCGGCCACCCATGGCCGCTTCCATCCGGCGCCCGTTGGCAACGGCAAGCGGATCGCGATCAATGCCGATGACCCGACATTGGGCGGCATCCAAAATTGCCTGCGAATATCCGCCCGCGCCAAATGTTCCATCGATATAGAGCGCACCATCCCGCGGACTAAGTGCAGCGATTACCTCGTCCAACAGCACGGGAATATGTTCGGCTCCGGTCAAGGTTGTGACCGGCAGCTTCATTGCGTCCCACCCTTCTTAACGAGCTTGAGTTTGGTCAGCGCCTCTTTTGCCAGCGGCTTGTTGATGGCCTGGGTTTCGTGCTTGTCGGGCGACCAGATCTCGAATCGCCGACCAAGTCCAACAAAGGTAGCGCGGTCCCCGATGCTTGCGTGCGCCATAAGACTTTCAGGCAGCAGCACGCGGCCATCTTCGTCTACATCCAGTTTGTGGGCGCGGGCCAGAACGCTGTTGGACAGCGCTTGCCCCTCTTCCGAATAGGGGCCCAATTCGTCAACCAGATCGATCAACTGGTCCATGCGGCTGGGGGCCATGCCTTCGATGGCTGCATGGTCAAGTGACGGGAAACAATAGACAGCGCGCACAGTTTCATCGGCCAACAAGTCCCGAAAAGCAGCCGGCAAGGAAACACGCCGTTTGGCGTCCACCTTGTTTGTTGCTGTCGAGAGAAACCCGCTGGTCGCCACGCCCTTGCCCCCTGAACCCAGACCCCGCGGGTCACCCCGCAAAACATCCGCCAGCCAATGCAATCCCTGCATTTTCTGGGATTACATGGGATACCATGGGTAATTATGGGCGTCAATCATTAG
>CAISDR010000624.1 GCA_903884125.1 uncultured bacterium | reverse complement strand
TGCACGCTGGACAAACAATGGATACACCAGGACGTACCGGAATCTCGTGACGGACCATTTGGCGGACCGGTTGCCCATGGGCTTTTATCACTTGGCCTAACGGTTCATCTGGCGGAAAGCGCAAAGGCGTTACCGGGGGAATCGTCGATGTGTGTCAATTACGGCTATGATCGCGTGCGTTTCCCTGCGCCCGTGATGGCCGGCCAACGTGTGCGATTGCGCTCTACTCTTACAGCGATCGACGTTCGCCAGGATGGCAATCTGTTGCTGACCCATCGATACACGGTCGAGATAGAGGGCAACAGCAAACCGGCCCTGGTTTGCGAATGTATTGGGCTTTTTTATGGGTCATGAGTTGTAAAAACCCGAATTAAAGGAGTGAGCCATGTCGATAGGTCCCGTATCTGGAAATGGAATTCCAATTACCTTGCCAACCGGAAAGACGATTTTCTGGTCGGTGACCGTTCAAGCTGCAAACGAGCAATATATCTGTGTCAAAGACAGCCAGCAGAATCAGATCTTTTCGACCCAGGGCGCGTCGTCCGGCGGCGGGCAGCCGACACAGATTGCACAGGGTATTTTTCAGGCCGCCGATCCGACCGGAAATTACACTGTCTATCTGGGCACGAATGGCGGTTCCCAATGGTCCAAAGTTATTTACGACAATGACACGCTGACCCTGGGTGCGACGGTTTATTATGGGCAATATACGTTCATAACCGAAGACTCCACTGACAACGATTATAACGATACCTGCCTTCAGATTAACTGGTTCCAGTCTCTGGGTTAGTTTGCTGTCTGTGCCTTGCCGCGTTCCTGAATGGCCGCGCGGCGGGCTTCGATGGCCTGACCGCCTACATTCGCATTGGCTGCTTTTGATGTTGTATGTTCATGGGCAAGGCCCGCGCCATAGGCCAGAGCAAAACCATCATCGATCAGTTTTTTGTAAGCGTTCAGGCAGTCGGGTTCGACGCTCAGCATGTCACGCGCCAGTTTGATCGCGGTATTAACAAGCTGGTCAGGCTCGACCACGCGATTGACCAGGCCCCAGCGTTCGGCCGTCGCGGCATCGAGAAAATTACCGGTCAGGGACAGTTCCTTGGCCCGATAAATGCCAATCAGGCGCGACAGCTTCTGGCTTAGTCCCCAGCCGGGCAGAATGCCTACGCGGGCATGGGTGTCGGCAAAACGGGCATTGGTAGATGCAATCAGCACGTCACAGGCCAGTGCCAGTTCAAACCCGCCGGTGATGGCCGCCCCATTGATCGCACCGATAATGGGGCCGGTGAATTTCGACATCGAGGTGACAGGGTCAATTGTGGTCACAGCGGAATTGATGCCCGTTTCCGACGCGCCCAGTTCCTTGAGATCAAGGCCTGCACAAAATGCTTTGCCAGCCCCGGTCAGCACCACCACGCGCACATCGGGGTCTTTTTCCAGTGCATCAAATGTTTTGGCAATGGCCGTACGTAATGCGCCGGACAATGCATTCATCGCAGGCCCGCGGTTCAACGTGACCAGGGCGACACCATTATCTTTTTCAACCAGTAATACGTCGTCAGACATTTCCATTCCCCTATTTTGTATTCATGAGTGTACGTGCGATTACCATGCGGTGGACTTCGGATGGGCCGTCATAAATGCGCATGGTGCGCACAAGGGACGCCATCAGTTGCAGCGGCAGTTCCTTGGTCATGCCCATGGCCCCGAATGTCTGCATGGCGTGATCCAGTATCTCCCACGCCATTTCGGTGGCATAGACTTTTGCCATGGAAATTTCACGCCGCACATCGCGGCCCTGATCAATTTTCCACGCCGCATCGTAAACCATCAGGCGCGCCGCATGGATCCGCGTGAAGGCATCCGCAGCCCACCACTGGATCGTCTGGCGCGAGGCCAGCGTTGCCCCAAATGTCTGGCGGGTTGGTGCGAATTCGCACATCATATCCAGCGCCCGTTGTGACATGCCAATACACCAGGCGGCCATTTCCAGCCGTCGGGTCGACAGACGCAATTGCATCGGCGCGAAACCTTCGCCCAGTGGTCCCAGGATTTGCGCCGAAGACACACGGCAATCTTCAAGGGCAACTTCATAAGTGCTCTGTCCGCCGATCATGGGGATTTTGCGCAGCACATTGAAACCGGGCGTGCCTTTATCAATCAGGAATGCCGTCATGCCGCCGCGTGCGCCTTTGGCGGGATCGGTGACTGCCATCAGAATGGTGAAATCCGCCTGGGCTGCTTTTGAAATCCAGATCTTGCGGCCATTCAAAATCCAGTCATCGCCGTCACGCACGGCACGGGTGGTCATGGCAGCAGGGTCAGCCCCGGCACCCGGTTCGGAAATACCTATGGCGGAGATGGTTTCACCCCGCACATATGGTTCCAGATAGCGGCGCTTCTGATCTTCATTGGCGGTGGCTGCCAGCATTCTGAGATTGGGGCTGTCTGGAGCCAGCACGTATGGCGTGACGGTCCGGCCGATTTCTTCCTTGACGCCCACCATGGCAACCTGGGGCAGGTCAGACCCGCCTACGTCTTCGGGTGCATCAAGTCCCCATAAGCCCAGTTCTTTTGCACGGGCATCAATGGGTGCGCGTTCAGCCTCGGTCAGAACCAGCCCGCCACCATTGGCTTCGCGTTCCAGCACCGCGGATTCCAGTGGCATCAATTCGTCACGGACAAAACGAGCCACCAGATCTTTGAGCAGGCGGTGGTCTTCAGCCAGTTCAAATTCCATTTTGCCTGCCTCCCCGTTTCCTTCTCGTCTGTGGCGACAATCTAGGGGGTTTTTTCATGGGACTAAAGCCCCACGATCGCTTTTTTGGCTTCACTCTTGACCAGAGACGGCGAAAGCCTTTCCATAAGATACAGGATTTGGGAGGAAAAAATGTCAGACCGGGTAACCATTACAATTGATCAGGGTGTCGCCGATGTGCGGCTGGTGCGCGAAGACAAGATGAACGCGCTCGACCCGGCCATGTCGAATGCCATTGTTGATGCAGGCACACGCCTGAAATCGGAACCCGGCGTGCGGGCGGTTGTGATCTCGGGCTTGGGACGCGCGTTTTGCGCCGGTCTGGATTCTGGCAATTTTGCGAAAATGGGCGAGGCCGACCCAAATGCCAAATCCG
>CAISDR010000623.1 GCA_903884125.1 uncultured bacterium | reverse complement strand
TATTTTTCGCTGATTCCAAAAGGTCAGATTGCCGTTGAAAGCATCCCCCGTTTCAAGGAGAAAACTTCGCCTGCCGCCTATTACAATCCCCCGGCACTGGACGGATCGCGGCCTGGAACATTTTATGCCAATACGGGTGACCCGGCCAAGAATCCGAAATGGACGCTGAAGACGACGGCCTATCACGAAGGCATTCCCGGCCATCATTTTCAACTGGCGCTTCAAGGTGAAATGAAAGGCGTTCCCACGTTCCGCAACGTGCTGCCCTTTACCGCCTATGCCGAAGGATGGGCGCTCTATGCCGAGCAGCTGGCTTATGAAATGGGTATGGAACCCGACCCGCTGGATAATGCGGGCAGGTTGCAGGCGGAACTGTTCCGCGCGGTGCGGTTGGTCGTTGATACGGGTATCCATGCCAAACACTGGACGCGCGAACAGGCAATTACATATATGCGCGATCATACCGGCATGCCCGAAGGTGATGTGATCGCTGAGATCGAACGCTATATCGTGATGCCGGGTCAGGCCTGTGCCTACAAAGTCGGACAATTAAAGATTTTGAGCCTGCGGGAACGTGCCAAGGCAAAGCTTGGCGACAAATTCGATCTGAAAGAATTTCACAAGGCCGTGCTGTCACAAGGGTCCATGCCACTTTCAGTTCTCGACGAACAGGTAAGTGCATATATCGAAGCGAAGTTGGAGAAGTGAATAAAATTGACGGCCTTTAAAGGTGGATTAAAAGTCTTGGTTGATCATGATCAGGAAGCTTGAGAAATCTTTGGGTGTTGGATTTATGGCTATGGCATTGACCATGGCCACTTCAATGGCCAGTGAACCTGAACGATTGAAATTCGACGAGGTCTACAAAACTTCGGGGGCTTTATCGCTGGTATTCGCTGATCGGGTACTGGCGCTGAACGGTCGGGAAATAACCATGCGTGGGTTCATGGCACCGCCGCTGAAAGCCGAAGCGGATTTTTTTGTCCTGACCCGAGAACCTGTGGCGCTTTGTCCTTACTGCAATTCGGATGCCGATTGGCCCAGCAATATCATTGTAGTCTATCCTGCTGATGATCAGACATGGATGGACAATACCACCCCGATTGAAGTTCGCGGTGTTCTGACCGTTGGAACTGATACCGACAAAAGATCCGGCTTTGTCAGCAGACTGCGGTTGACTGGCGCACATTTCAGGTCGATTGACTGATGACAGACGGCCACGGCCTGGCGCTAGAAATCAGAAACCTGGTTCAGGTGTATAATGATCGCGACACGGTCGGGCGCGCGGTTCTGGATATCAGCCACTTTGAGCTACCTGCTGCGGCACATGTTGCGATTGGTGGCCCATCGGGTGTGGGCAAATCAACGCTGCTGCATGTGTTATCCGGCATTGATCGACCTACTTCCGGCTTAGTGTCCTGGGGTGGGGTAGATATTACCCGGATGAATGAAGCGGCGCGCGATTCATGGCGACGTCAGAATATCGGTATGGTCTTTCAGGATTTTCATCTGATTGACGGGCTGTCGCTGCTTGAAAATGTAACCATTATTGCCCGCTTTTCCACTTTTACCATTCCGCCGGAAATGCGCATGCGCGCACGCTGTATTCTGGATCGGCTGGGATTAAATCCGGATGGCCGAAATATTGAAACTCTCTCGCGCGGCGAGCGTCAGCGGCTGGCGGTGGCGCGTGCGATATTGACCAATCCGCCGATCATTCTGGCTGATGAGCCAACTGCAAGTCTGGATGCAACAGCTGGCAGTGAAATAGGACAATTGCTGATCGATCTGGCACGGGAATCTGGTGCTACATTGATCATCGTGACCCATGATCCAGCACTGGCCGGGCGGATGGATCACGTTTTTGACCTGCAGGGGGGTCAACTGAACCTCCGACGCGAGCCAGGTCGATGAACCCGTTGCCCGTTATTCTGGCTGGATTCAAACGGAGCCGCGCCACAAGTCTTGGGCTGGTGCTGCTGATCGGGCTGGCTGTCGGCTTTAGCATATTGGTTGGCGCGGGTGAACGGTCGTTTCGCAAGGGCGTTGCCGCTGCTGGTGACGCGTTTGATCTGCTGGTCGCAGCACCAGGCTCTGCAAGCCAGTTGGTGCTGAGTGTGGTCTATCTGCGACCAGGTCCGCTGGAACTGATATCTGGAGATGTGCTTCAACATTTGTCTGCCGATCCGGGTGTAGCCTTTGCTTCGCCCATTGGTTTTGGCGACTTTCATCAGGGTCATCCGCTGATCGGTGTCTCGCCAAAGCTTTTGACAATGAGCCCTGTATTCAGTCTGACTGAAGGCCAGAGTCTGGCGCGCTTTGATCAGGTCGTCATTGGAGCCAAAGTTAAACTGCCGCTGGGCTATCGCTTTCATCCAGCCCATGGGCGTCATGGCGATATTGAAATTGAAAATGATAATGGAACCGAGCACAAGGAACTTGCCCTGATCGTTGCAGGTCGGTTGCGGACGACGGGCACGCCGTGGGACAATGCGATCCTTCTGCCGATTGAAACCATCTGGTGGGTCCATGGGCTGCCCACGGGTCATCAAAATGACAATCCTGAGTCATGGATGATCGAAGCCGGGTACGACGCCCCGACCGGCCCCGCACCGGCCATTGTCGTCAAGCCAAAATCAGTCGGAGATGCCTATCGCCTGCGAAAAACCTGGCGAACGGCGCGGACCAGTGCTGTCTTTACCGGGGAAGTTCTTTCAGAACTGTTTGCAACACTGGGCGACGTCCGCGAAATTCTAACCGTGCTGGTTGTCATGATCCAGGCGATGATTCTGGCAGCGGTTTTGTTTGCCTGTTTTGCTGCGCTGGAACAACGTCAGCGTACACTCGGCATCTTACGTGCCCTGGGCGCCTCACGTGGATTTGTGTTTGCCGTTCTGTGGGGACATGTGGGTTTGCTGGTTGCAACAGGTGCTGCCCTGGGACTTTTTTTCGGCCTTGGTTTTATTGCTGCCATGGGGCTGGTTGTCGAAGTGCACAGCGGCATTGCCCTAACCGTGTCGCTTGGCATCAGGGACATTGAATTGGCGCTGATATTACCGTGTCTTGCGATAATGGTGGCTTCGATCCCTGCAT
>CAISDR010000622.1 GCA_903884125.1 uncultured bacterium | reverse complement strand
CGATCCTGCCAGAACTGATTTTGATTTTATCTGCTGATCCGTGATTATTCCATTGCCCAACCATGGCTGACAATCAGGCTTTGTCCGGTCAGCGCCAGTGTTTCAAAACCTGCCAGAAACAGACAGCAGGCAGCCACATCTGCGGTGGTGGTAAATTCGCCATCGACCGTATCTTTGAGCATTACTTTCTTGACCACGTCATCTTCGCTGATGCCCAAAGTCACCGCCTGTTCGGGAATCTGTTTGGCAACCAGCGGCGTATAGACAAATCCGGGGCAGACCACATTGGCCTTGACCTTATGCGGGGCTGCTTCCTTGGCAACCACACGGGCCAGCCCCAGCAGGCCGTGTTTGGCGGCCACATAGGGTGCCTTTAATACCGATGCAAGTTTCGAATGTACCGAACCCATATAGATGATCGAGCCACCGGTACCCTGTGCATACATGTGATTTAAGGACGCCTTGGTGGTCAGGAACGCACCATCAAGGTGAATGGCGATCATGCGCTTCCAGTCTTCATAGGCCAGTTCATTGACCGGTTTGACGATCTGGATACCAGCGTTTGAAATCAGAATATCTATCGACCCGAAATGTTTTGCCGCCCGTTCGATACCGGCATTGACCGCGACTTCATCCGTTACATTCATGGCCAGACCCAATGCCTGACCGCCTTTCGCGCGGATTTCGGCAGCAGCCTTTTCAGCACCTTCCGGATTAAGATCGGCAATCACCACATTTGCGCCATTGGCTGCGAATACATGCGCGATTTCCAGACCGATACCGGATGCCGCGCCGGTGATGACCGCTGTTTTGTTCTGCACGCTCATTGCAAACTCCCTGATAGTAAAGAAAAACTGTCAGTCACGGCCATGGCGGTGAATGTCATGGGTTACCACGCCACGTTCCGGCGGTGGCGGGTCCAGCCAATCCTGATGGCGCAAGGTGCGTACCGTGTCATTATAACCGGCGGCCCAGTGCTCTTCCATGCTGGCGCGCGAAAAATTATAGTCCTTGGAATGGGTCTCATGACTTTTCTTGCGATAGATCAGGTGAATGATATTCATCGAGGCATGATTGGTCATATGCGCCAGAACCTGCGCCTCGGTCATGTCGCGCTGCTCCTTTGGCAGTTTCTCCAAAAGACGGCGGACCTGATTTCGCAACTGCTGGATATAGGCGAACACGTCGGTGTTCAGCCGTGTCCGGCTGGAAAATGTTATGTCTTTCTGGCGTTCGATGACTTCGGCAATGTCATTCGGAAACTCGCCGGTTGCTGACCACACATCGACCTGAAAAATCAGCGACATCAGGGTCGGTTCGGTTTCGATGATGTAATTGAGCGGCGTATTGGAGACCAGTCCACCATCCCAATAGCTTTCGCCATCAATCTTGACCGGTGGAAAACCCGGTGGCAAAGCCCCTGATGCCATGATGTGTTCAGGCCCGATATCGCGTTCGGCATTGTCAAAGAATACGAAATTGCCGGTACGCACATTGACCGCGCCAACTGAAAGCCGCGATGCGCGGGAATTCAGCAGATCAAAATCCACCAGTTCCAATAATGTTTCGCGCAATGGACCGGTGTCATAGAAACTGCGCGCTTCTTTTGAGCCGGGTGGTTGAAACAGGGCGGATGGCATGCGGGGCGTGAAAAAGCCCGGCTGGCCCTGAACCGCTGCCTGAATGGACGCTGCCTGATTAATCATGCCGCGCATAGCCATGCCGGTACCCAAAAATGGCTGGAAAAGGTTTGGGTCCATCAACCCCACATTCGGCGTTGTGACCCGTTCCCAGAAGGCGCGCAGACGTGCGACCCGGTTTTCAAAGGTATTGCCTGCGATCAGGGCAGCATTAATGGCGCCGATTGATATGCCTGCCAGCCAGTCAATGCGCACATCGGCTTCATGCAGCGCCTGAAAACAGCCAGCCTGATAGGCACCCAGCGCCCCGCCGCCCTGCAATACCATGGCGACAGCATCATATTTGCCTTGAATGCGTTCGCCCGCCGTGCCACGGGATTTGTCCGGTCGTGCCATGGCGATGTCCTTGAGTCTGTCGAGAAAGATTCAGGCATGAATATGGCCCAATCGAAGCGCCAATACCAGTTGGTCGCCATCAGGTTTCGGGGAAGGGTCTTCCATGCGGATATTGGTTGTGGGCAATGGGGCGCGCGAACACGCACTTGTCTGGCGGCTGTCACAATCGCCGGATGCTGAACTGATCATTGCGGCACCGGGAAATACAGGCATTGCCGGGCTGGTCACCTGTCACAATATCGCTGTCACCGACATGGACGGACTGGTCGATCTGGCCCGGCTTGAGCGGATTGATTTTGTCGTGGTCGGCCCGGAAGCGCCATTGACCCTTGGGCTGGTGGACCGACTGGCAGAAAATAGCATTCTGGCGCTTGGGCCAGGTGCCGAAGCAGCCCGGCTTGAGGGGTCCAAGGCCTTTACCAAAGCCTTATGTGCAGCCCATCAGATCCCAACGGCTGCTTTTGAAACCTTTGTGGATGCTGATCTGGCCAAAGCCTATGTCAGGGCCAGGGGCGCGCCCATTGTGATCAAGGCCGATGGGCTGGCAGCGGGCAAAGGGGTGGTTGTCGCCACTAATCTGGAAGAGGCGCTGGCAGCCATTGATCATCTGCTGGATGTAAAATTGGGCGGACGGATCGTGGTCGAGGAGTGTCTTTTTGGCGAGGAAGTCTCATTTTTCGCCCTGTGCGATGGCAGCCGTGCCCTGTCACTTGGTGCAGCACAGGATCACAAGCGGGCATTTGACGGGGATCTGGGACCCAATACCGGGGGCATGGGTGCCTATGGGCCGGCGGCGGTTTTCACACCGGCCATCGAAGCCCGTGTAATGAATGAAATCATCAACCCGACACTTGCCGCCATGGCCCAAAACGGGACGCCTTTTCGCGGCATTCTGTTTGCCGGCCTGATGATAGAACCAACCGGCGCGCCCAGACTGATAGAATTCAATGTGCGACTGGGTGATCCGGAAACACAGGTGCTGATGATGCGGCTTGAAGGCGACCTGCTGGCGGCGTTTCTGGCAAGTGCCAGAGGTGATCTGAGCCGGATTCCAGCTTTTGGCCAAAAGGGTGCGGCAATTTGCGTGGTCATGGCTGCCGAAGGTTATCCGGGCACACCAAAGACAGGCACGATCATCCGCCTGCCGGCCGACCCAGGCCCGATGACCCGGATTTTCCATGCTGGCACCGGGCTGGATACCGGAGGTCAGCTGGTGGCACAGGGTGGACGGGTTCTGAGCATAACCGCCAAAAGTGACGGCTTGGCCGCAGCGCGGCAAAATGCCTATGATGTGATTGACCGGATCGACTGGCCGGGTGGGTTCTGCCGCCGGGATATCGGCTGGCGGGCCCTTGATCGGTAAAAAATGGGCGTTAAAAAGAAACAGGTCTTGGGGAGTGAATGAAATGACGGATACGGCGGCCTCGCGCCAGGAAGCCTTTTCAGGCACCAAGGAAGTGATGGCGCAATTGCGCTTTGATGAAACAGCGCTGGCAAATTATCTCAAAGCGCATTTGCCCGGCTTTGAAGGCCCGCTGAATGTCAAACAGTTCAAGGGCGGACAATCAAACCCGACCTATTTTCTTGAAACGCCTTCGCGCAAATATGTGCTGCGGCGCAAGCCACCAGGCAAATTGCTGCCATCGGCGCATGCGGTCGACCGCGAATACACGGTGATCAAGGCGCTTAACCAGACCGACATGCCGGTGCCGCATGCCTATCTTCTGTGTGAAGACGATAGTGTCATCGGTACGGCTTTTTATGTGATGAGCTTTGAACAGGGACGCATTCTCTGGGATTCGCTTTTACCTGGGATGGAACCGGCTGAGCGCGCGGGCATTTATGATGCCATGAATGCAACGCTGGCCAAATTGCACATGATTGATCCCAATGCGATTGGCCTTGGGGAATTTGGCAAGCCGGGGAATTATTTTGCCCGCCAGATCACGCGCTGGACCAAACAGTATCGCGCGTCCGAGACTGAAAAAATCGATGCCATGGACCGGCTGATCGACTGGCTGCCCGACAATATTCCCGCTGGCGATGATGTGGCGATTGTTCACGGCGACTATCGCATTGACAATATGGTTCTGCATCCGACCGAAAGCCGGGTGCTGGCCGTACTGGACTGGGAATTATGCACGCTGGGCCATCCGCTGGCCGATTTTTCCTATCATCTTCTGTCCTGGCGCATGCCCGAGACCGGTCTTAACAACCTGGGTGTGGACCTGACCGCTCTGGGTATTCCCACAGAAGAAGAATATGTTGCCAGCTATTGCCGGCGCACCGGCCGCGATGGCATTGCCCATATGGATTTTTATATGGCGTATAACCTTTTCCGACTGGCGGGCATTTTGCAGGGTATCGCCGGGCGCGTGCGTGATGGCACAGCGGCCAGCGCCCATGCAGCTGAAAATGCCGCACGTGTGCGGCCTTTGGCGGATCAGGGCTGGGTTTATGCGCTGGCGGCGCAAAAAGCCGCGTCCTGAAGTGGGTTGCAAAAAGCCCCTTTCCGGTTAAATGAAAGATTAGGGTGTCTTTAGCTGACAGTTTCGACCAGACTGTCAGTAGATGCGTTGCGTTTCGGATGGCTTGGACTATTTGCGTCGCAGGAACTGCGCCCAGGGCCTTATTTTGCCCGGCGCTTTTGAGCAGGAACGATGGAATCTCTTCTTTATGCTGTTGGCGCGCTATTTGCGATTGCCTTGGTTTTGGATTTGATTGCACGGGCTGCACCGGCGGCGGTTGCGCAGATGCCGTTGGTGCGTGCAGCGCGCAATCGTTATCTGGATGTCCAGGCAAAAGGCCGGAAGGCCATGGAGGATCTGGCGGTGGCCAAGGCCAGACGCGACGATTTTGTCGATGAAACCATGCTGATTGATGCCCGTCTCAGGGACGCCCGGCGGCGTACCGCCAATTTTGCCGCGGGACGCATGGTGCTGGTTCATGAACTGGGTCGGTCGGCCCCGGATCGCAAGATGTTTGAGGCCTATGTGATCAATCACATGATCACCAACCCGAACCGGCCCATCAGCATCGAACGGGTGAATCCGATCTATACCGAACCGCAATTGCTGGAAGTCTGGGCTGAAAATCTGGTCGAGGCACGACAGCTGATGGACAAGCAATATCCCAAGGAAGAAGGTTTCGAAGTCGAGCTGATCGGCCAGACAGTAGAGGCCATTACCATGAAGCCCAAGGTTTAACGGCCATGTGGGCGTCGCTGATCAATCTTGGTGGGTCATTCGGGATTCTGGTCGCACTGTTATGGGTGACTACGGCTTCCATGCGCCTGATCCGGGCGCTGCAGATGGCAAAGGTTGCCGAGGAGGAGCTGAACAGCGCTGCCGAAAAACTGTCGGAGGAAATCGAAAAGGCCAGCGATAATCGCGAAAGAGTGATCAAGGAAATTGAAAAACTGGAGATTGCCCGCGATCGGGGCAAGGAGGCGCTGGCCAAAATGGAGGCCGATCTGTCGCCGGAAGCCATGGCCAAACGCGAACGCCATTATGTCATGGCCGACCGGCGCGCCCCCAATGAACCTGAATGGCTGGTGACAATATCCTGTCCCAGTGCCGTGACCAGACACTGGCACCCCTATCACATCCAGAGCTGGCTCAAACCCCGCTCGTATCTGTGCTGGGCCCCCAATGCTGAAGCGGCACGGCGCATGGCCGATTCCCGCTTCCCACCCAATGGCGGGTTTCTGATCGGGACAATCGCTCCACCGCCTGCGCCAATAACACCCCAAATAAAGTCTTAACAACAAACTGATCGGTTAAGCATCTTCAGCAACGCCTTGTTAATGCTGACATCGTTAAGGTGTACATGCGGCTTAGCGTTCAAGCCGTGGTTCCATGGAGAACATGACCATGTACACGACCGACGAACGCCGGTCCCCACAGGCTAATGTCAGCAATGGCAAGGCCGGAACAGGACTAGAGCGTTTCTTTTCAAAAGAGGCAAAAGAAAGGGTATTAGGCCCCCAGACCAGTGAGGAATGGTGGACCTATATCTGTTCAGCTGCCGATGCCCGACGCCGGAAGATGGGTATTTATCCGATGGCAATCTATGCCGGTTCTTCAAAATAGAAGAACCACGTGATTGCCGCAGGGGCCAAAACTGACCCCGGCGGCACTTCACCGGGCATCGTGGGGAGAAGAGACGCTGTGCACCCGAATGGTGCATCAGGTCGTAGCGTTAAGCCTGATTGGGGCCGAAGGCTGTCCGTGAGACCGGACCCTTCGGACCCCCCAGGGACTTTGGCAAGGCTGTTAATTCAGACCGCAAAAATAAATTCCGATACCAGATTTACAAATCACTCTAAGTATATGATCAGACAAAGATTAGGCTGATCGTGTCAGCAGCATATCTTGTGGTGCGACGCCTGGGAAATGGCGGGTCCGCCCGGAACGAATCGCTGACGAATCAGGAGCGAATCACCGTGAACATGGCTGATCTGGCGGATTGAAGAATTTCACCCTCTAGATATGGTAAAATCGCCAAAAACACAAGATGTAGTACAGGTTTAGATGGCAATATTAATCCTTATTAACAGTGTGTTGATGATTGATATTGATATCCGGTCACAGCATTCAAAAACTGAATAAATCATCTGAAATCAATCACCACACAGCCAATAACGGTTTCATGAAATGGGGCTGTTGCTTCATTAAGTCCTTTGACATCCGGCCGATTAGGATCAATTTTGCACCCCTGTTTCAGGGATGGCTGCTCGGGCCCTTGAATCCCGGTCAATTGCAGGAGCTTTGCGCCATGAGTGACGACAAAAAACCCGATCTTGCCGCCTGGAAATCTGCCATTGCGAAAGAGCTTAAGGGTGGGACCGCAGAAAGCCTGACCTGGAACACACCCGAAGGCATTCCGGTCAAGGCACTTTATACCGCCGCAGACACGGCCGGGATTGCCGCAATCGACAGCCTGCCGGGGTTTTATCCCTATCAGCGCGGGGTCAAAGCCAGCATGTATGCGGGCAGGCCCTGGACCATCCGCCAATATGCGGGCTTTTCCACTGCTGAGGAAAGCAACGCCTTCTATCGGCGCAATCTGGCTGCCGGACAGATGGGGCTGTCCATCGCCTTTGATCTGGCGACCCATCGTGGCTATGACAGTGATCATCCGCGCGTTCTGGGCGATGTGGGCAAGGCCGGTGTCGCCATTGATTCCGTCGAGGACATGAAAATCCTGTTTGACGGCATCCCGCTGGACAAAATGTCGGTGTCCATGACCATGAATGGCGCGGTCATTCCGATCCTGGCCAATTTCATTGTGGCGGGCGAAGAACAGGGCGTGCCACTGGCAGCCCTTTCGGGCACGATCCAGAATGACATTCTAAAAGAATTCATGGTGCGCAATACCTATATCTATCCACCTGCACCATCGATGCGGATCGTGGCGGATATTATTTCCTATACCGCGCGTAACATGCCCAAGTTCAATTCGATTTCGATTTCCGGCTATCACATGCAGGAAGCCGGTGCGACGGCCGTGCAGGAACTGGCCTTTACCCTGGCGGATGGCCGCGAATATGTGAAAGCGGCGCTGGCGCAGGGACTGGATGTGGACGCGTTTGCACCGCGCCTGTCGTTTTTCTTTGCCATTGGCATGAATTTCTTCATGGAGATTGCCAAGCTCAGGGCGGCACGATTGCTTTGGGCTGAAATCATGACTGGCTTCGGTGCGAAAAAGACCGACAGCCTTACCCTGCGCACCCATTGCCAGACATCAGGCGTCAGCCTGACCGAGCAGGACCCCTATAACAATGTGGTCCGCACGGCGTTCGAGGCCATGGCGGCTGTATTGGGCGGCACCCAGTCGCTGCATACTAATTCATTTGACGAGGCGATTGCCCTGCCCACGGAAACATCCGCGCGCATTGCCCGCAACACCCAACTGATCCTGCAACATGAAACCGGTGTAACCCATGTGGTCGATCCATTGGGCGGTTCTTATTATGTCGAGGCATTGACCAATGATCTGGCCAGTGCCGCCCGCGCCCTGATGGCCGAGGTTGAAGAAATGGGCGGCATGACCCAGGCGGTGGCGCTGGGCTGGCCCAAACTGAAAATTGAAGAGGCCGCCGCCCTGCGTCAGGCGCGTGTAGACCGCGCTGAAGATGTGATCGTGGGTGTGAATAAATTCCGCCCGCCGCAGCCTACTGAAGTTGAAGTGCGTGATGTGGATAATGATGCCGTGCGCGAAGCACAGGTGGCGCGCCTGAAATCCATTCGCGCCAGCCGCGATGGTGCAAAAGTGAAAGCCACCCTTGATGCGCTGGAGGCAGGTGCGCGGGCAAACGAAAATCTTCTGGCGCTGGCTGTGGATGCCGCGCGCGCACGGGCAACGGTTGGTGAAATCTCGGATGCGATGGAACGTGCATTCGGTCGTCACCGCGCCGAGGTGCGCGCCATTGCCGGTGTCTATGGCGGTGCCTATCAAGGTGATGATGGCTTTGCTGCGATTGTCAGCGATGTAGCAGCCTTTGCCGAGATTGAGGGACGCCGGCCGCGCATGCTGGTGGTCAAAATGGGTCAGGATGGCCATGACCGCGGAGCCAAGGTAATCGCCACCGGCTTTGCCGATATCGGCTTTGACGTGGATATCGGACCATTGTTCCAGACGCCCGAAGAAGTTGCAAAAGATGCGATTGAAAATGACGTCCATGTGATTGGCGTATCAAGCCAGGCGGCGGGACACAAAACCCTGGTGCCGCATCTGATGGCGGCCTTAAAAGCCCAGGGTGCGGGTGATATTCTGGTGATCTGTGGTGGCGTGATCCCCGCACAGGATTATGCCTTTCTGGAAAACGCCGGTGTTGCTGCAATCTTTGGTCCCGGCACATCGATCCCGGATGCCGCCAGAAAAGTCATGGGCCTGATCAGATCCGCACGCGGGCTGGCGGCGTGATTTTTAATATACTGCTTGGAAATCACGACCTGACACCGGACAATCTTGGCGGTCTGTCCAAACTGACCCAATATATGGAAATGGTGCTTGGGCAGTGTGGCCATGAAGTGGTGGTGTCGCTTCAGGACATGCGGGCGGACGGTATCAATCTGATATTTGAGAATTTTCTGCATGAAAAATTCAGAAGCGATATTACCGCCCTTAAACAGGCCCACGATTTGAAAATCGGCGTAATCGCCACCGAGCTGATTGTCGATGGTAAAATGCCTTATGCGCGTTCGGGATTTTCCAGACCGGAAAATATCATCGAAGAACGCACCCGCCAATGTGCCTTGATGCTGGAAAAGCTGGATTTCGTCTGGTGTTTTTTGAAGCGCACAGTGGACAGCTATTCAACCATCGCAAAGATCTGTCATTTTTTTCCAATCGGTTCCATTGCCGAACAAGCGCCGGATTATCTGAAGTCGCCTAAAGATATTGACGTGGTCTTTTTTGGCAAGGCAACCCCGTTTCGCAGCCAGATTATTGAAGCCATCCGGCAACTGGGCATCAATATTTTTGCATTCGGCGCGGGTTTCCCAAGTGGCCATATTGACGAATACCTTCTGGGAAATATCCTGCGCAGAACCAAAGTCGGCCTGTCGCTGTCATTTGAAAAATATGACGGTCCGGAACAGGGCGTCGATCCGCGATTTGCATCCTGCTTTCGGGTCAAGCAGATGCTCGATTCAGGTGTGTGCATCGTTAGCGAAACAATGCCCTTTGATAATCCCTATGCACCATACATGGTCTCCTGTGCCCCCGATCAGATCGCGGCGCAGGTCCAGCAGCTTCTGACAAACGGGCAATGGGACACTTTAGGACGCGAATTCGCGCAGAAGTTTAAAACCGAAATGTCAGCGTCTGCGTTGTGCCGTCCGGTAATTGACGCAACGCTCAAGGCAATGAATGCATGTAAATTCTGAAATCTATTTAGCCGCAGGTTTGAAATTCTAGCGGGTAAAGTTGTTAAGTTCCCGCTTGACTCGCCGCATCGCGAAATTTAGCGTTCATCATCAGTCTTATACTAAATTTCTTTCAATCAATATTGCGAGCGAGTGAACCTGCAAACGCTTTGCAGCGGGGTTAGTATCCCATTTCGCATATATCGCAGGAATTACAACGAGTTCGGTATGTTATTTAATATTTATCTCGGGAACCATAAACTAACAGCCAATAATCTTGGCGGCATTGCCAAGTTGGCTGAATATATGGAGATGGTGCTCAGTCTGAGCGGTCATCAGGTCGTTGTATCGATTCATGATTTTGTTCCGGACGCGATTAACCTGATTTTTGAAAATTTTTCTGATGCAGCATTGAACGACAAAATCATTGCGCTCAAGCACCAGCATAAACTGAAAATGGGCATTGTTGCCACTGAACTGGTTGTTCAGGGAAAAATTCCTTACGCGGGATCTGGCCTTTATGCGCCAGCCTATATGGAAGAACGGGGATACAGAGGGGAACAGCTGATCGGGAAATTTGATTTTGTCTGGTGTTTTTTGAAGCGGACTTCCGAAAATTATTCAAAAAGATTGCAAAACTGTCATTTTTTTCCAGTTGGTGCCATACACGAACAAATGGCTGAATATCTAATTCCACCGAGGTCAATTGACGCTGTTTTTTTTGGTTCGGCTACGCCATTTAGGACAAGCATTATTGAATCTATTCGAAACCTGGGGATCAATGTAGTTCCAATCGGTTTAGGATTTCCGTTTGGCTTTATGGACGAATATTTCCTTAAAAATATCCTGCGCAGAACCAAAGTTGGCCTGTCGCTTTCATTTGAAAAATATGACGGTCCGGAACAGGGCGTCGATCCGCGATTTGCATCCTGCTTTCGGGTCAAGCAGATGCTCG
>CAISDR010000621.1 GCA_903884125.1 uncultured bacterium | reverse complement strand
GTTGATCTACAATTCCGCTGACCACAAGGGCATTGGTACTGATCGATCCCATCCACGACAGTCCGATGCTAGTCGGATTACGGATGCCCAAGGCAACTTGTGAAATACTGGTTGTCCGAAATGCATATTCCGATGGAATCGTATAGCCGACCGTATCAGGAATATTGATCGTCTGGGCACCGGATTTAATCGCGGCTTCGACGCAGCGACGCAGAAAATCATGTTCAGTGCGGGTCGCATCTTCGGCAGACCATTCCACATCCGGGCACAGATTGCGCGCGTGAGTCACGCTGGCAATCACCGCTTCCAGAACCGCTTCCGGTTCCATTTGCAGCTTGTGCTTCATATGGACGGGGCTTGTGGAGATGAAAGTGTGAATGCGCGGGCGTTTGGCCGCGCTTAATGCTTCCCAGGCGCGGTCAATATCCTTGCGGCCGGCGCGGGCCAGCCCACAGACCGTGCTGCGGGTCAGAATTTTCGCAACTTCCTGGACGCTTTCAAAATCACCATTGGAGGCGATGGGAAAACCGGCCTCGATCACATCGACACCCATGTCTTCCAGTGTTTCAGCAATCTTGAGCTTTTCAGCCAGATTCATGGAGGCGCCGGGTGATTGTTCGCCATCGCGCAATGTGGTGTCAAAAATCACAACCGGACGGGTTGCAGAATTGTCAGACCGCACATCATGCGGATTTTGGGGTTCAGTGCTCATCTTGATTGTCCTTGGACGGGGCATCAGCCCTATGTTTGTCGTGAATTGGCGCTTGAAGTTCGACCCCTAAGCACCCGACCATAAGGCCCGTCAGCGCTCAGGGGCAGCTAAGCAGCAGCCCGCCAAGAAGGCCCCCCATTACGCCAGCTGACAGACCAAATGCTGATTGCGGCGCGCACACATCCAGACCGGACAGTGTCCGGGGGTGTGCAATGCCGTTAAAAACATTCTGCGTCATTTCAATTGCTGGCCCTGTGGTTTTTCGCCCTCGGCAATCGCCCGAGATCGACAGACACGGCCTTTTTGCCTGAAACAGCGCGTAGCCGCAAGTGTTTTAGCTAATCAGGCAGTTGAAAACTGGCTTGCCCGATAGCCTTGCAGGTAGAGCAGGGCGGTCAGATCCCCATGGTCGATGCGCACACGTGCCTCGGCGGCAACAATCGGTTTGGCGTGAAAGGCAACCCCCAGACCGGCTTTGCCGATCATCGCCAGATCATTGGCCCCGTCACCGACCGCAAGACACTGATCAGGCCCCATACCCCGGTCGCCGGCCAGCTTTTGCAAGGTTGTCAGTTTTGCTTCCCGCCCCAGAATGGGCGCGCGTACCTGCCCGGTAAGTTTTCCATCCTCGATCTCAAGGACATTGGCGTGGTGTTCGTCAAAGCCCACGGCATCCGCCACCCGTTCGGTGAAATAGGTAAATCCACCTGATACCAGCGCTGCATATGCCCCATTTGCTTTCATCGTCTGAACCAGGCAGCGCGCCCCTGCGGTCAGTTGCACCCGTTTGTCATAGGTGCGTTTCAAAGCGGCCTGATCCAGACCCTTTAACAAGCCGACCCGTTCGCGCAAGGCGGTCTCAAAATCCAGCTCACCGCGCATGGACCGTTCGGTGATGGCCGAGATGTGATCTTTCAGTCCCACTTCTCCGGCCAGTTCGTCCAGACATTCCACTGTGATAATGGTCGAATCCATATCCGCTACCAGCAGCTTCCTGGCACGCTCGGCAACGGGAATCACGGCAACATCAACGGGCAATTGGCTGAAGGCCGCCTGAAGTTCAAACTGTGCGACCTTTGGATCATCGCAGTCGATCAGCCGTTCGCAGGCAATGCCGGGTTTAAGCCAGTCCACGGGGCCACCCAGCCGCGCGGCCATTTCGGGGGACAGGATGGGGTTGGCGGGACTTGTGATCAGGATTGCTGCGGCTTGCATGATGCCTATGGTCAACTGTAGGTGATGGGGGTAGGTGAGGGGAATGAAATCTCGCGCGCTTCTTATTGCAGGGCCAACCGCCAGCGGCAAGTCAGCTTTGGCAGCCACCCTCGCGCACAAATATGGTGGCATGATCATCAATGCCGATTCCATGCAGATCTATCGTGATCTGTCGGTCCTGACCGCACGACCAACGCCGGATGATGAGGCACGTTTTCCTCACAGACTGTATGGGATAATGGGACATGATGAGGTCTGTTCGGCGGCCCGCTGGGTCAGCCTTGCCCGAGGGGCAATGGACGAGGCATGGGCCCAGAACCTCCTGCCCATCATCGTCGGGGGAACTGGCCTTTATCTGCGCGCCCTGACCGACGGGCTGGCCGATATTCCCGAAATTCCGGAAGAAATCAGATCAGGCGCGCGATCGCTGATGGCCCATCTGGGGCCGTCGAAATTCCACGCCGAACTTCTGGCCAGACACCCACAGGCCGTTCAAGGCATTCGACCAACGGATTCCCAAAGGCTGGTGCGCGCCTTAGAGGTCTATGAGGCGACCGGCCATCCGCTGACATACTGGCATGCCAAAGAGACCAGTACTGCTGAAAACAATGCCACATGCTGGACCCGCGTAGCCCTGATGCCTGATCGCCAGCATTTGCATCAGGCCATCAACCGGCGGTTTGCGACCATGATGGCCAATGGCGCGTTGGATGAAGCCCGCGCCATAGCCCGTCTTGGCCTTAACCCTGGTCTGCCATTGTCCAAGGTTCTGGGGCTCAGGCCCCTGATGGCGCATCTGGCGGGGGAGATGACGCTGAATGAGGCAGTGGCTCAGGCCCAGACCGACACAAGACGCTATGCCAAACGGCAGTGCACCTGGATCAGAACTCAGATGATTGCGTGGAATGTGATATTTGAGCAAGATTCGGAAAGAATAATTGATAAAATTGGTACTTTATTATCAGATTTGCGTTGACGGGGCGGTTTAGCTTGATTAGGTTCCGCGCTCCCGGCCCAAAGCGGGTGATGTGACAAGGAATGGCGTGATGGCAGATATGGACATGACCGGCGCGGAAATGGTGATCCGGGCGCTGGTCGATCAGGGCGTAGAGGTGCTGTTCGGCTATCCGGGCGGGGCCGTGCTGCCGATTTACGATGCCCTGTTCAATCAGGACAAGCTGCGCCACATTCTGGTCCGCCACGAACAGGGTGCCGCCCACGCCGCCGAAGGTTATGCGCGTTCATCGGGTAAACCCGGCGTATTGCTGGTGACGTCCGGTCCGGGTGCGACCAACACCATCACCGGCCTGACCGATGCGCTGATGGATTCAATCCCGCTGGTATGCCTGACCGGGCAGGTGGCAACCCATCTGATCGGAACCGATGCGTTTCAGGAATGCGATACCGTTGGCATCACCCGGTCATGCACCAAGCATAACGTGCTGGTCAAAGATGTGAACGATCTGGCCCAGGCGCTGCACGAAGCATTTTATGTGGCAACCCACGGTCGTCCCGGCCCGGTGGTGGTCGATATTCCAAAGGACGTGCAATTCCAGATCGGTCGATATGTTGGACCGGCCAATATTGCCCCGCGCAGTTACCGCCCGCAGGTAAAGGGCGACCTGGGTCGCATCCAGCAGGCGGCCGAGATGATCCGTGATGCAAAGCGCCCGGTGATTTATTCCGGCGGTGGCGTGATCAATTCCGGCCCCGCGGCGTCACAATTACTGCGCGATCTGGCGCGGCTGACCGGTTTTCCGGTCACATCGACCCTGATGGGACTTGGCGCTTTCCCGGCGTCTGATTCAAACTGGCTTGGCATGTTGGGTATGCACGGCACTTATGAAGCCAATATGGTCATGCATGAAGCTGATCTGATCTTGAATATCGGCGCGCGTTTTGATGACCGGGTGACCGGGCGTCTGGATCTGTTTGCCCCGCATGCCAAAAAAATTCATATCGATATTGATCCGTCGTCCATCAACAAAACCGTCCGTGTGGATCTTGGGATTGTGGGCGATGTGGGCCATGTGCTGGAAGACCTGATCAAGGTCTGGAAGGCCAAACAATATCGCACCCAGACCAAGGATCTGGAATCCTGGTGGGCGCAGATTGATCAGTGGCGTGGCCGCGAATGCCTGCGCTATCGTGCATCCGATACGATCATAAAGCCGCAATATGCCTTGCAGCGTCTGTTTGAACTGACCCGCGACCGTGATGCGGTGATTACCACCGAGGTGGGCCAGCATCAGATGTGGGCGGCCCAATATCTGGGTTTTGAAAAGCCAAACCGCTGGCTGACGTCAGGCGGTTTGGGCACCATGGGTTATGGCCTGCCAGCAGCTATTGGTGCGCAACTGGCCCATCCCGGCAAACTGGTAATTGACGTCGCAGGTGAAGCATCGATCCTGATGAACATTCAGGAATTATCGACCGCCGTTCAATACCGCCTGCCGGTCAAGGTGTTCATTTTGAACAACCAATATATGGGTATGGTCCGCCAGTGGCAGGAACTGCTTCATGGCGGACGTTATTCCGAAAGCTATTCCGAAGCCCTGCCCGATTTCGTGAAACTGGCAGAGGCCTATCATGCCAAGGGTATGCGCGCGACCAAGCCACAGGAACTGGACGACATGATCATTGAAATGATCAGTTCGGACCAGCCGGTGATTTTTGATTGTGTTGTGGACAAGACTGAAAACTGTTTCCCGATGATACCGTCGGGCAAGGGTCATCATGAAATGATTCTGGGTCCTGAAGAGGATCCGGTTGAAATATCCGATGAAGGTCGGATGATGGTCTAGGCACCCTAAAGGTTTTCTCATTTCCCTGATTTGAAAGGCCCGGTTTGCCGGGAAATCCCATGTTTGGCACAAAAGAACCCATCGCGCGTCACACCATCACGGTGCTTGTGAATAATGAGGCTGGTGTGCTGGCGCGCGTTATCGGCTTGTTTTCGGGACGCGGCTATAATATCGAAAGCCTGACAGTAGCTGAAATCGATGCCTCATCGCATACGTCGCGCATTACCGTGGTCACTTCGGGCACGGCCCATGTGATTGATCAGATCAAGGCGCAACTGGCGCGGCTGGTGCCGGTGCAAAAGGTGCGTGATCTGACGGTGGACGGACCCGCGGTCGAACGTGAACTGGCACTGGTCAAGGTGCGCGGTGGTGGCGACAAACGGGTCGAGGCATTGCGCCTGTCAGAAGCGTTTCGGGCTCATGTGATTGATACCACACATGAGAGTTTTGTTTTTGAATTAACCGGCAGCCCGGAAAAGCTGGATGCCTTTGTGGAATTGATGCGGGGCCTTGGATTGGTCGAAGTGGCGCGCACAGGCGTTGCGGCGATCACGCGCGGACCGGCAGCATTATAGACGTTCGATCAGGAAGGAATGAGCAAGATGCGTGTTTATTACGATCAGGATTCAGATGTTAATTTGATCCGCGGCAAGAAAGTTGCGATCATCGGTTATGGCAGCCAGGGCCATGCCCATGCGCTGAACCTGAAAGATTCCGGCGTTGCCAATGTGGCCATCGGTCTGAAGTCCGGATCGCCCACCCGCGCCAAGGCAGAAGCCGCAGGCTTCAAAGTCATGACCCCGGCCGAGGCAGCAGCCTGGGCCGACGTGATCATGATGGTCACGCCCGATGAACTGCAACGCGACATCTGGGCTGATGAACTGGCCCCAAACATGCGTCAGGGGGCGGCAATCGCCTTTGCTCACGGGTTCAATGTTCATTTCAAACTGATTGAACCACGCGCCGATCTGGACGTATTCATGGTCGCCCCCAAAGGCCCCGGCCATACCGTGCGTTCCGAATATCAAAAAGGCGGTGGTGTGCCCTGTCTGATAGCGGTCCATCAGGATGCAACCGGCAAGGCCATGGATCTGGGCCTGTCCTATGCCAGCGCCATCGGCGGCGGACGTGCAGGTATTATCGAAACCAATTTCCGCGAAGAATGCGAAACCGATCTGTTCGGTGAACAGGCCGTGCTATGCGGTGGTCTGGTCGAGCTGATCCGTGCAGGTTTTGAAACCCTGGTCGAAGCAGGTTATGCCCCGGAAATGGCCTATTTCGAATGTCTGCATGAAGTAAAGCTGATTGTTGACCTGATTTATGAAGGCGGTATTGCCAACATGAATTATTCAATCTCGAACACGGCTGAATATGGGGAATATGTCACCGGTCCGCGCATCATCACGGCAGAGACCAAGGCGGAGATGAAGCGCGTGCTGGCCGATATTCAGGCGGGTCGTTTTGCCCGCGACTGGATGCTGGAAAATCAGGTCGGTCAGACCAGCTTCAAGGCCACCCGGTCCGCCGCCGCCGCCCACCCCATCGAAGAAGTGGGTGCCAAGCTGCGCGCGATGATGCCGTGGATTGCAAAAAACAAACTGGTGGACAAGGCGCGTAACTAGTCAATCCATCAGCGAAACAGGAAGCGGGCCGGTGATGAACCGGCCCGATTTTTTATGCACGACAGTCTGGTTCAGTTTCCAACCCGGTCCAGCCATTTATCGATTGCAGGTACATTCTGTGCACGGTTTCTGGCGTTGAGCGTGATGCCACCCTGCGCACGGCCAACAGCTTTCGACGCTTCGGGTGGCAGATTCTCACGGGC
>CAISDR010000620.1 GCA_903884125.1 uncultured bacterium | reverse complement strand
GCCAGTGATTCCAGCAGAATGCCGCCCAGGTGTTCCAGCGTGCGGACAATCGACTGGCAGTGGGCGCACATATCAATATGGATATCAAGCAGCAGGCCTGCAGCACCGCCAATATGTCCACGCGCCCGGTCTTCGACCAGTTGGAGTGCAGGATGGTGAGTGATCCGGCCAGGTATGGCCAGCGTGTCCAGGTTCGGGTGTGCCATCAGTTCGGTTCATCCAATAGATTTCGCAGACGTGCAAACGCCAGCCTTAATCTCGATTTCACGGTGCCAAGTGGCAGGCCGGTGACTTCTGCAATTTCGCTGTGGGACTTGTCGCCGTAGAAAGCATGCTCCAGCAGGCTGATCTGTTCAGCCGGGAGTGCTTTCAGGGCCTCGCGTAATCTGACGTCACGTTCAGCAACTGTCATTTTAGTATCCGCAGGAACTTCCGGTTCAGGCAGAAGTGCTGGGTCGTCAGGGTCAAGTTCTGGTCGCCTTGTCCGCCGGATGAGGTCTATGCGCCGATTACGGGCAATGGTGAAAAGCCACGTTGATACCGCAGCTTGATTTCGGTCGAAGGTTCCAGCCTTGCGCCAGACCGTCAACATGACTTCCTGGGCCAGTTCTTCCGCAGCCCCGGATTCGGTACCAAGGCGTATCAGGTAGGCTTTGACGCGTGGCGCGAAAACCGCAAAAAGCCTTGCAAACGCCGCCCGATCGCCGGATTTGGCGATGGCTTCGACGTAATCGGCCAATTTTTCGCGGTCAAGCGAACCGGATGCCGGGCTTGAAGACATAGCGCTGATGGACGTCGGGTCAGGCTTATCGGACAAAAGACTGCGCGCCAAAGGGATAGATCCGTAGATATGACATCCGGGGCAGGGGCGCTATCATCTTGGTAACGTCTGCCCTTTCAGGTTAATATGGTCGAAAGCTAGCATTTATACAGGACCTATGTTTAAAAAAATCCCCCACCGGTTAGTAAACGTTTTGCGTAACATCCTATACGCGGCAGCTTGGATTGGATTGTGTGTGGCCCCGGCATTGGCGGCACCGCAACTCCTGGGCTCGTTTCAAGATTGGGATGCCTATTCTGTGACCGATGCCCAATCCAGCACCTGCTATGCGTTAAGCAGCCCCAAAAAGCTTGATCGTCCCAATGGTCTTGGTCGCTCACCAAGTTATTTTCTGCTGACCGCCAAGCGGCCGCAGCGCGGCAGTCTGGAACCAAGCCTGATCGCCGGTTATGCGCTGCAGCCGGGTCAGCCGGTCAAAATTCTAATTGGTGATCAGCGTTTTTCGATGTTCAGCAAGGATGATGGTGCCTGGGTCAAGGACCCGGCAGACGAACGCAGATTGGTCGAAGCTCTTAAGGGAGGAACAAATCTGGTGGTTCAGGGCATATCAGTGCAAGGCGCAACCCTGGTTGATCATTATTCGCTGCGTGGGCTAACAGCGGCGCTGACAGCGGTCGATCAAGCCTGTAAATAGTGCCCATGACACAAAGCAATCTCCCAGCCCCCGAAGCGGCTGCACCTGAGACCAAAGATCTCGTCGGCCTGAGCCGCGAGGATCTGGCCCTGGCCTTCGAAGCGGTTGGCGTGCCCGAACGCGCCATGCGCATGCGCGTCAATCAGGTCTGGCATTGGATTTATCACCGTGGCGAACGCGATTTTGAAGCCATGACCACATTGGCCAAGGATTTGCGTAAAACGCTGGCTGAGAATTTTCATATTGGCCGCCCGCATGTAATCGATTCCCAGTCATCCATCGATGGTACCCGCAAATGGCTTATTCGCTTCAGCGACGGGCAGGAAGTCGAGACAGTCTATATCCCGGAGGAAGAACGCGGAACATTGTGCGTTTCAAGTCAGGTGGGTTGCACCCTGACCTGCAAGTTCTGTCACACGGGTACCCAGAAACTGGTGCGTAACCTGACATCCGGCGAAATCATGGCGCAGGTGCTTTTGGCGCGCGATGAACTGGGGGAATGGCCAAGTCCGACTGACGGACGGCTATTGTCCAATATCGTCATGATGGGCATGGGCGAGCCATTATATAACTTTGATAATGTGGCCAAGGCCGTCAACATCATGATGGATCCCGAGGGCATTTCGCTGTCCCGGCGGCGAATCACGCTTTCAACCGCGGGTGTTGTGCCGATGATCGAACGGGCGGGCACTGAAATAGGCACCAATCTGGCAATCTCGCTTCACGCAGTTCGTGACGAAGTGCGCGATGTGATCGTGCCAATCAACAAGAAATACAAGATCTCTGAATTGCTGGCCGCGTGTCAGGCCTATCCGGGACTATCCAATGCGCGGCGTATCACCTTTGAATATGTAATGCTCAAGGGGGTCAATGACAGCCTGGCTGATGCGCGCGAACTAGTACGGCTGATTTCGGGCATCCCGGCCAAGGTCAATCTGATACCGTTCAATCCGTGGCCCGGTGCGCCATACGAATGTTCGGACTGGGAACAGATCGAAGCATTCGCGGATATTGTCTATCGAGCTGGCTATGCAAGTCCTGTCCGTACGCCGCGAGGTCGGGATATTATGGCCGCCTGTGGGCAATTGAAGAGTGAAAGCCAGAAACAGAGGGCGGCCGAACGCATGGCGGAACTTAGATCAAAGGATATGCAGTTTCAGCCGTCCTGATTTTTGATAAAGTTTTTTTCCGCGCCAAATTGGCACATACCATCGCTTTCAGGGATTTCGCGCTTGAAATGGCTGTGGACCGCTAATAATCGTCCAAGTGTGGGAAGATAAAGTCAGTTGGCTTGGTTTTAGAGGCTCTGAAATGGCAAAAGGAAGTTTGACTGTCGCGGCAATGCAGGTAAGCGGGACGGAAATTATTTTGGTTCTGGTTGATCGGATGGCAATAACGGACCCCAGTCAGACTTCAAATATCATGCTGACAGCCCAGCGTCTGATGCCAGGAAAAAACATTATTCTCGCGGCGGAAGATAAACTTGCTGCCGGGCAGCCCACAATATTTGCCGGGTCGCCGCGCCTTACCGGACTTTTTCGCGGTCGTCGGGCCGGTGATTTCAAATGGACGACGGTCACTTATAGTTAGTCCAGCAGCGCAGCAAAGTCGATCTAGCTAAACAATCGCTTCCAAAGACTGCGCGGGCGCAAAAATCTATCGACGACTTCGGGCATTGTCGCATCGCCGGAGACATGCGACCAAGCTTTCTTGTAGTCATCTGTCACTTTGATCAGATCCGGAAAAGCCTGGGCGACCTTTATCATTTCGGCCAGGGAAATGCTGGTCGGGCTGGTTTTGCATAAAATGCTTTGCGGCATGTGCAGGTACATATCCCTGCCAAGCGAGATCCGCGTCTGGCGAAAAGCTGCAGTCATTCCCGCCAAATCATTTAATGCGATAACGCCAACAAAATCCCGGATGTCGATTAACGGTGCATAAGTGGCAACAATCGGTGTTTCGGCTAATAGCGAAATATATTCGCCCTTTACATTTAACGAGGGGGCATCGTGTTGGGCTGCCCCTATGATAAGCACGCTATGTTCATGCACAGAAAAAAATTGTAATTTTGTCGCCATATCCGCAACACAACTTGTATAAAATTTAACAAGACAACCTTAAGCCGAAGTGTTTTCTAAATCCAGCGCTCTTTTGACGGCAGCCATGGCGTGCAGTGTTGTTGTATCAAATAAAGGCACGGTACAATCGAATTGACGGACCAGCATCATCAATTCGGTACAGCCAAGAATGATTGCCTCTGCTCCACGGGTTATCAGGCGACCGATCGCCGCATTTATATCAACGCGCGATTTGTCGATGACATGTCCTTTTACAAGTTCATCATAGATGATCCGTTGAATCATGGCCCGGTCTTCCATCTCTGGTACCATTACCTCCAGTCCGAAGCGGTCGACCAACCTGTCCCTGTAAAAACGCTGTTCCATGGTAAAGGCAGTTCCAAGCAGGCCAGCGCGTTTCAGTCCCATCGCGCCAATCGCGATGGCTGTCGGATCAGCAATGTGAAGCAGTGGAATACTGATCGACGCGACTATTTCATCAGCCATCAAATGCATCGTATTGGTGCAGATAATTATGAAATCAGCGCCGCCGCGTTCCAGTCGTTTTGCGGCGTCGATCATCAGACCGGTGGCTTCGTCCCAGCGACCGGCCATCTGCAGTTTTTCAATTTCGCCAAAATCAAATGACCACATCAGAATGCGGGCCGAATGCACGCCACCCAGCCGTTCTCTTACGGCCTGATTGATGAGTCTGTAATATTCGGACGTGCTTTCCCAGCTTAAACCGCCAATCATTCCGATTACTTGCTGAATTGCCATTTCAGACTCACTTATTTTTGGACCATAGACGCTCGATGGCGTCTATGACCTGATCCGGTGCTATATGATGGGGCATATGGCCAATGCCCGGCAGTTCAATCAGTTCAGCATTCGGCAATTGCTTTGCCAGGCGCTGGGCATGGTTCCATGAGGGCACCACAGGATCATCGGCACCGGTCAGGATGATCAGGGGTGGTTTAAAGTCCGGATAACGCTGTGCCTGAACGGTATTGAATGCGCGCAGTTTGATCGAACTTTCAGCGTTATTGGCAAAATTATTGGCCCGCAAGATCAGATCGACGGCCCCCCGATTACGGTAATCGGGCGTCGGTGTGCTCGGGCTAAAAGTGCCGATAATTCCTGGTTCCACCAGAACATGGCTCATTGGCGCCAGCAACAATTTCACCACGATCGGACCAAGGACTGGAATGCCGGGCAGTTTGTTGTACCAGCTGATTGGACCTGACCATGGGTGTGTTGCTCCCGACAAGTCGACCACACCCTGAACATCATCAGGAAAATCCAGGCCATAGGCCATGGCAACGGCACCGCCCCATGAATGGCCCAGTATGACGGCGCGTTCAACGCCCATCGATCTGGCCGCCGCGTGAATTAGCCGTGCCTGACAATCCGGGCCACACCAGTCAGGTCCGGATTTCGGGTCAGAATAACCAAGCCCCGGACGATCAAATGCAAGCACCCGATGGCGCCGGGCCAGATCGTCAACGATGGATGAGGCGAAGTCCTGCAGGTTGCCACTGGCGCCATGAATCAGGATAACCGCAAGTCCTTCACCCCGGTCCAGAACATGCAGCCGCGTATCTTCGACCGTGACAAACTTGCCTAAAGGCGGATGTTCGCTTTCAATGCGCGCGACAGTCTGAAGCCCGTAAATATACAGGCCAAGAATAACAATAAGCACGATGCCAATCAGGGCACTGGCTGTTTGAGACATTGAATTTTCCCTTGTGACTAATTTTGTGTTTTGAATTTAGGTGGTGGAACAGGACGCACCGCCCAGCACACAGAATTTGGCACAATGCGGATGGTTCAATCGGATTGCGCCCAGTGCATAAACCAGATTTGGCCCCAGATCAAATGCCGGGTCGTCGACAATCAGCGTGCAGGCCAGGACGGTAGGCTGGCTTGCGCCGCGTCGGCGGGCGACCATACGTGCGCTGGCACACATCATGTCATCCGGACTTTTGTTTAATATGCTCCAGCATCCATCAGATATTTCCGGTACATCCAGCCGGTGATCCATTTCTGGAAATAAAACCAGTTGGGCCGGATCATCGGCATCCAGTCGCCAGCCACATTCTGCAAATAACCGCTGGAACCGGGTTCGGGTTTTCGTTACATCCCCGCCAAATTCTGCCCGGCCAGCGACAGCGATCTGAAAGCCGTGATCTGACAAAAACGTAATACCGTCGCAGGCAATCGCAAAGCTGCCGGGCCCGCGCTCGCGGTCGTGAATTTCGGGTGTTGGGTCATCAAGGCTTATGCGTAGTTTCAGCCGGTCACCAAAACGATCCTTTATGGCCAAAAGCTTCTGGTCAAACCGGCGCATCGGGCGCATGGCATTGGTCAGGACCAGCACGGGGTAACCGCGTTCCATTGCAGCTTCCAAAATCGAAAGGAACGCGGGGTTCATGAACGGCTCGCCACCCGTAAAACCGATTTCCCGCGGCCTTTGTTTGGATTGGGCAATCTCGTCCAGATATCTTTCCACATCGGCAAGGGTCAGATAGGCCAGCCGGTCATTAATCGGACTGCTCTCAATATAACAATTGGTGCAGGTAATATTGCAGAGGGTTCCGGTATTGAACCACAAGACATCCAGATGGTTCAGCGCCACCTGGGCTCTTGGCTCGCCTTTGGCGGTCAGCAGTGGGTCGCGGAACTTTGCTTTGTCCAGAGGAATTTTGACCATAGGCCCAATCTAGTCGCCGCCGGTGCGTTCAAACAAGGGGCCAATTACCTATTTGGCTTGCCCTGTCAGGCGGATCACCTATGATCCCGGCACACATTCCATCCGGTCCCTGGAACGATCATGCAACAGGGACCTCAAATCGTTCGAGACCCGGCTGATGTCAAAACCCAAGATCAATAAAGTTGTGCTCGCCTATTCCGGTGGGCTTGATACCTCTGTCATTCTTAAATGGCTGCAAGTGACCTATGGCTGTGAGGTGGTGACCTTTACCGCCGATCTTGGGCAGGGCGAGGAATTGGGACCGGCGCGCGCCAAGGCCGAGATGATGGGCATTAAGGAAATATATATTGATGACCTGCGCGAAGAATTTGTCCGCGATTTCGTCTTTCCGATGTTCCGTGCCAATGCCCTTTATGAAGGTGTCTACCTTTTGGGCACGTCCATCGCACGCCCCCTGATTGCCAAACGGCAGATTGAAATTGCCCAGGCGGTAGGTGCTGATGCGGTCTGCCATGGTTCTACCGGCAAGGGCAATGATCAAGTGCGCTTTGAACTCAGTTATTACGCGCTCAAGCCGGATATCAAAGTCATCGCCCCCTGGCGGGAATGGGAACTGACAAGCCGCAACAAACTGATCGAATTTGCCGAAGCGCATCAG
>CAISDR010000619.1 GCA_903884125.1 uncultured bacterium | reverse complement strand
GACCGTTTGACAGCCAGAACAGACCTAACAGCCCGGCCGCACCACCCAGACACCACAGTACAAATACACGCTGGCGCGCCATGATGAATTCACCCACAAAGGCTGCCGCCAGATAACCAAACACGCCAATGCCATTGGACAGGCCAACCAATGCGGCGGCATCTGCTTCGCTATAGCCGCGCGCCTGAGCAAAAAATGTCGGGAAGAAAAATGCGGAACCTGCGTAAGCACCACCAAACAGAAAAAACATTGCTGCCGATGCAAGGCTGTTGCGCCGGAACTGCGGCGAAAACAATGCGCTTAATTGCTGACCGACTGTTGGTTCGGTCTTGTGCACCGGGGTTGGCTGACTTAACGAGATATGATTCGGTTGTATCCGCTTTAGCGCCCAGCCCAAAACAAGGCTCGTCGGAATAACGCCAAACGCAATCAGGCAGATGGCCCGCCAGCCATATTGACCAAGCAGGGGGGCCGCAAATATTGCTGCAAGAAACCAGCCTAATGGATAGCCACATTGCAGGACACCGGCAGCAACCCCGCGCCAGCGTTCATTTACGGACTCGACAACCAGCGCATTTGTAATCGGGGCAAGGCCGCCGCTTAATCCAAAAGCCAGGGCACGCAGGACGGTAAGTGTGACAATATCATTCGCCATGCCCTGTAGACCAACCAACAGCGCGGAACCTGCCAGCAGAACAACCAGGGTAGGTACTCGGCCCCAACGATCTGCGGCAATGCCAGCGAAAACTACCAGTCCGGCCGCCGAAACGAACGAAATGGTCAGAACCGTGCCGATTGTCTGCAGTGGCTGCTGGAATTCCGACAGGATACCGGGGATGGCGTAGCCAAACAGGGCCTGATCCATATTGGTCAGGGTCCAGGTTGCCAGGCAGATTGCGACCACCAAGCTTGCACGCCTGGGTGTTAGACCTGTTTTGTGTTCGGCATCGTAAGCGGAACTGGCATCCATAAATATAACCCCTTGGAATAGCAGGCAAAAATACAAGTCCAATTTTCAAGCCTTTGGAACGGCCGATGGTTTCATCAATCCCGTCCTGATGCCAAGGAATTTGTAGGCAGGGCTGTTAACTATGTTTATCCGCGTTTCCGGCAATTTTAGGGTTTTCTTAACCCGATGCCTCGATTATTCTGGTGTAGAAGTTCAGACCCAGAAAGGGAAACTAATGTCGAGCATCAATTTGGACGGGCCAAACCCGGATCTGGCCATCGTTGGCGCAAAAATTGCCCAGCAGTCAGCCAAAACAATTGCCAGCGTCGTTACACAGACCGTGGCAGCTTCACAACAGATTGCAAGCAGTTCAACTACGCCCGCAGCCGGTCCTGGCAAGGGTCAGAACGTCGATACATACGCCTGATAATACTAGTCTGAAACATGGCAGGCCAGGACGTCAGTCGCGGCTGTAGCGTTCCTGACGCCACGGATCGCCATTTCTGTGATAGCCCCGGGTTTCCCAGAAGCCCGGGGTCATAACCGAGCGGAATTCAATTCGGCGAACCCATTTGGCGCTTTTCCAGAAATAGAGATCGGGCACGATCAGTCGAACCGGGCCGCCATGGAGGCCGTTCAACGGTTTGCCTTCAAATGCGGACGCCAACATCACATTCGGCCTCGAAAGCTGCGCCATCGAAAGATTGGTGGTGTAGCCATCAAGACTGTGGACCAGCACATAGCGGGCATCTTCTTTCGGTCGTACGCGTTCGAGAATTTCACGCATCAATACGCCCGAAAAATCCATGTCAAACCGCGACCACGATGTGACACAGTGAATGTCGGGCGCCAGGCGGGTCTGGGGCAGGGCGCGCAGGTTCGCAAATGAAATCGTCGCTGGCTGATGAACAAGCCCGTCAATTGACAGTCGCCAGGATGTTTCATTCACTTTTGGACGGATATTCAAATCAAGCACCGGCCATTTGCGTACAAGCGACTGACCAGGGGGCAGGCGATCAGCCAACCGGCTTGACGGCTTGTGACCGGGTATCAGAAAGCAACCCTGTTCTGCCTGGCGCAATTTTGCGGCCAGATAGCGTCGGTTGACATCCAGCAATCCAATTTTTTCGCTGGGGTCTGGTGATTCAATGGGATCGCCTGAAAACGAGGGCAATCGATCAAAAAGGCGCGCGTTCAATGCGATCTCCCATAAAGCGGATATGCGCTTAGATGAAAGTTACGGCCGGATGTGGTAATTAGTTACGCTTGGATGCTCTTAGCGGCTAACCGTGCCGGTCGCCAACACCGAATTGCGATCGTTCTACATGCTCCACCGCAAAATTCGCACTTTGCGGGAAGCGCGCATTGGCCGAGGCCGTTGCTGTGTCAAGGTTCGTCGCCCACAGAACATAGTAGCGTCCGTTGGCCCAGGATTGGGCATAGGCCGCAGGGCGGGTGGCGACCGTCATACGGTCATTGGTGACCTTTACCAAAAATTCCGTATCGCTGGTGGTGCGTCTTTCACTGGCCATATAAAGGCGCGTCCGTGCCGCCAGCTTTTCTTCCGAAAGGTTCTCTTCGATCGCTGCAATTTTTGCATTCAAATCTGTGATTTCCTGCTGAATGACCTCTATTTCACTTCTGCGCTGTTCTTCATAATCTGCCATCCGCGCACTTTCCTGCTCGAAAACAGCGACAGTCTGATTTATTTCAGTCATCTGCTGGTCGTGATGTGCCAACACCCGTCGCAACCGAAACAGCATAAGCACCAAAGCGCCATAGATGAAAACCAGCATAAGGATGTAAAGGAAATCGACAGAGATCATGATTTCTCTCCAGCGTTCCCTGCATCAGCCTCGCCAAAAAAGACAACTTCAAAACCGCGCGCCTTTGGGTAGGCATTCTCGACCATTGTCTTGGCCTGTGCCAAAGACGAAGTCCATATCTCGACCAGATTTTCGCGGGCCCAGACTTTATTCAGGGGGCCATCAAACAAACTGGGCGGGATTCGATTTGAAACCGCAAAACGATTTGAAACGCCAGCGCGAAACAGCCGGTTTTCGCCACGCGGTTCGCCCATTTCAACCACAAGCAATGGGCGCGAGATATCCAGCAGCATCTGACGATCTTCGAGCCGGGCAAGTTTGGTTTCAAGTTCGGTTCGGTCATTGATCAACTGATTTCGTGTCATGACCAGGGTCTGGGCCTCTTCGCGCCGGTTAAGGTATTCGGCTTCCTTTACTGCCCGATCAGTAACCATCCGTGCAGCTTTTGGCGTATTGCGCAAAATGGAAGGCAGCAGCGCCCGTAATCCCTCGACCAGGATGACCAGCCCAACGGCAACGGAAAATGCGACCCAAATTACGTTCATTGCTAACCTGTCTGATGAAGCTAAAATACTACATCAGTCAAAATGTGGTTATTCATTTTCCAAGCCGATGGCTGACATACTTTGCCAATTCTTCGGCCACGTGGCCAATTACATCATCCCAGTCGCCGGGAGTCGACTGTCGAAATAAGGTTAATGTCGGATACCAGGGGCTGTCGCTCCGATCAAGAAACCAACGCCAGCATGTATTGAACCTGTTCATTATCCAGACCGGCTTTCCCAGATTACCTGATAAATGCCCCAGCATTGTGTCGACTGCAATAATCAGATCCAGAGATTCAATCAAAGCGGCGGTTTGTGTTAGATTAGAAATTTCATCCATCCAGTTTACTAATTCGGGAACATCGGTGTGCGGCGTTGGGGTGGACTCTTTTTGCAGGCTGATCAACGTTACAAATGGCACACTGGCCAACGGACGCAAACTGGCTAAAGGAATTGATCGTGTCCGGTCGCCAGGGAAAGCGGGATTTCCTTGCCATACCAGGCCCACCTTCAGTCCTGGCAGCTTTGACAATCGTCTCTGGAATTCCGCTTTCGCGATCGGATCAACCAAAAGCGCCGGCGGGGGCGGGATCTGATCTATTCGGGCGCCCAGGACAAGCCCCAGGCTCATCAAAGGACAGATCAGATCATATTCAGGCAGTGACGTCCCAAATGGCAGAACAAGGAAGGCCCCGGCAATCGGTTGAAAAAGGCCCACCAGTTCCGGCTGTACCAATAGTATAAGCCGTCTGACCCGGCGACTTGCTTCGGGAACGAAGCGTACAAAGAGCAAGCTGTCGCCCAATCCTTGTTCAGCATAGACCAACAGAATGTCTTCCGGCGCGATTTCACCGTGCCATCGATTTCCTGGAATGTGCGGGTCGGGTACAGCGCCCGCAGCAAAGCGCGATTCATGTCCAATGAACCCTTTTTCCAGTTCCCCGCGCATCAGGTGCGACATGCCAAGGTTATATTGTGCTGCCGCCGCTTCAGGTCGGATGGTCAGCGCACGGTTTGCTGTTCGAATGCCGGAATCAGGAAAGCCAGCACCAATGGCGGTTGTTGAAAGATTCGACCAGAAGACATCGTGTCCGGGATCAATTGCAACACAGTCGGCCAGATAGGGCAGTGCGGCTGCTGATTGCCCGCGGTTTTGAAGCCACAATCCATAATTGGTCAACGCTGGCAGGTATCCTGGATCTGACTTTAGTGCTGCTTCAAAAAAAATTGCAGCAGGCTCGCCGCCAGTCATCTGCGCAAGATCGGTCAATGCATCGCAATGGTCAGGGTTGATAATGACAGCGCGCCTAAGCGGTGTAGGCTTCATATTTACAGCACCAAATAATGCCCAGGCATCTGCCATTTCAGGCGACATTGCAATAACCTGCATGGCAAGGTCCGCAGCAGCAGAACACAAATCCCTATTGGCCAGCAGGCGCGCCATCGCCAGCTGGGCCAGACCCTGGGATCGGTTAGTTTCATCCATATCGCAAATATCCCACGACTGACATGGAATTTGTAGTCCTCTTTAGGGGAGGTCCGCTTCGGTCAGGCAAGGCGGGTGAAAATATGTACCACCGCCATTTCAGTGCGCCGCTTTGCCCAGCCCGGCAAACCAAATTCATGCACAAGGCAAATGTCCGGATCAGGTCTTGGAAAAAAACCGCAACACTTTTTTTGGAATGGGCGCATCATTGGCAACGGCCTGCCAAGCCTGCTCAACCGAATCCGTCAGGCATATGCGGGCGTCAGGATGAAGTTCGGCATGCGTATTGGCAATTTCTTCAATACCACCCTTGTTGAAATGGATAAGGGCGTGTGGCCCATCCGAAAGTCCCTCAATGCCCATGGACACACGGGTCTGATAGCGGAAATCGCGCACGCTTGCGGAATCCTCTTCCTTCAAAATGCCCTCGGCATATCGAAAATCGAATATCGTGCGATAGGCCGCGGACCGGGGATTGTCCCGTGTCAGGTCAAATAGCTTGTCGCGCACAATGGCCCCGTCAAATGCCCCGACGATCCGGACAAGCAATAGACCTTGCTCGTGCAACAACATTATCCTGCAAGATTCATTCGTAAGTGGCCACATAGCTGCTCCCGCTGGATGACGAAGGTTCCGGTGAAACATTCATCATGGGCCGGAAATACTAGACCATATCAGATACAATTAGAACTGGAATAGGGTGTGGCTATTTTCGTGTATCAGTGGCGGTTTCACATTGCTGTTGTGGCTATAAGCCGGGCGTAAAAACCCGATGCCTTTGCAAGGCTGTCGATACTGATATGTTCGTTTTGTCCGTGATACATCGCGGTATCCGTCAACGACAGTTCAACGGGCAAAAAGCGATAGACGTCTTTTGCTACGGGCTCAAGCTTGCGCCCATCCGTGCCTCCGATCATCACAGACGGCGCAGACGGAGCGCTAAAAATTTCCTGGTTTAGTGCAGCAATTGTGCGATACCCAAGTGAGCCAGTCGATGACACAGCAGACGCGCCGCTGGCACCGGGTTCCCACTGCAGATCTATATCCAGACCTTTCACTGCTTCGCGGGCACGTTCAAAAACACTATCGACACTGTCTTCGGGTGACAGTCGATAATTTATCCGTGCAATAGCGGCTGATGGCAGCACATTATCCTTTGGGCTGCCTTCAAGCATTGTGGGTGCAATCGTTGTATGAAGCCCGGCTGCAGCACTTGGGGCTTTGGAAGCCGCCTTTATAATCAGTGGCTCAAACAGCCATGCGTTCACCACGGCCATACGGGTGACAAAATCCGCCTGCGGGGCAATCTGCAAAAGGCCTTCAAGCATGGGTCCTTTCAGTGTCATGGGGAATGGGTGAGCGGTGATATTCACGATCCCTTTTGCCAGCGAACCGACAGCTGTATTTGGCGGTGGTGAGGATGAATGACCTCCCGCAGCCCGTGCGGTCAACCGCAACGTGGCATAGCCCTTTTCGGTGACAGCAACCAAAGCTGCCGGTGTGCCGGATAACGGATGTTGACCCAAAACCACCAGGCCTTCATCCAGTACAAATTCGGCCTTAATACCGCGTTGCTCAAGCAGGGCTGCCACCGCGGTTGCCCCGGTGCCCCCAACCTCTTCGTCCTGTCCGGAAACGATCATGACCGTACGCTTTGGCGTCGTGCCTTTTTCGGCCAGCGTTTCGACGGCTTCCATCAATGCGATCAGCGATCCCTTGTCATCAATCGACCCGCGCCCCCAAACGGCACCGTCCATGATGGCACCGGAAAATGGCGGGGCTTTCCAAAGGGATTCTGCATCCTTTGCCACCGGCACCACATCCTGATGTGCCATCAGAATGATTGGTGGCAGACCTGGATCGGTTCCGGACCAGGTATAAAGCAAAGCGCCGTTGGGCAGTTCTTCGCGTTTGGCTATCGCATGGAATTTTGGATAGGTATTGATCAGCCAGGCGCGCAGGCCTAACCATGCCGATTGATCATCATCCGCCGGATTTTGATGCGAGACGGTTTGAAAGCGGATTGCCTCTGAAAGATGCTGCGCTGCTCTGTTTGCATCAATCTGAACGGCTAGAGCCAATTCCACCGGCGCGCCTTTCGGCGGGACAAAGTTCATTGTCCGCAAAACCAGATAGGAAGCCAGCAGTCCCACCAGCAGGATGGCTAATGAAAACAGGCGAATAAATGTGGCCATCAGACTCTCCGGAGAATTGCAAAAAGAGCTTTAAGCAGATAGCGATTTAGCCTGTGCACGGCGTGCGTGCAGTACTGGTTCGGTATAACCGTTTGGTTGGGTTGTTCCCTTGAACACAAGATCGCACGCGGCAGCAAATGCAACCGATCGATCAAAATCCGGCGCCATTGGCTGATAGCCGGCATCGCTGGCGTTTTGCAAATCCACAATTGCAGCCATACGCTTCATCGTCTCTAGCACCTGTGGAACGGTGGCTATGCCATGTTCCAGCCAATTGGCAATATGCTGGCTAGAAATACGTAACGTCGCTCGGTCCTCCATCAGGCCGATACCGTTAATGTCAGGCACTTTGGAACAGCCGATGCCCTGATCAATCCAGCGCACCACATAGCCCAGAATTCCCTGGGCGTTATTGTCGAGTTCGCTGGCAATCTGCTCGGGTGAAAAATTGGGGCGGTCTGCCACGGGAATGGTCAGCAAATGTTCGCGTGGTGTTGGCGCACGCAGTTTTATTTCGGCCTGTCGAGCGAATACATCTACTTCGTGATAGTGCAGGGCATGCAGAGTGGCAGCTGTGGGCGAGGGAACCCATGCAGTATTGGCACCGGCCATGGGATGGCCGATCTTGATTTTCATCATGTCAGCCATCAGATCGGGCATGGCCCACATGCCTTTGCCGATCTGCGCGCGGCCTGAAAATCCACAGGCCAGACCAATATCGACATTGCGATCTTCATAAGCCTTGATCCAGACGGAATTCTTCATCTCGGCTTTGGGGATCATCGGACCTGCCTGCATCGAGGTATGCATTTCATCGCCGGTGCGATCCAGGAATCCGGTATTGATAAACACCACCCGGTGGCGCGCGGCACGAATACACTCTTTCAGATTGGCACTGGTTCGGCGTTCTTCGTCCATTATGCCCATTTTGATCACATGGCGCGGCAGGCCCAGAATGTCTTCGACCTGGCCAAACAGCTGATCCGCAAATGCAACTTCTTCGGGGCCATGCATTTTCGGTTTGACGATATAGACCGAGCCTGCACGACTGTTGCCGCGGGCGTTTGGTCCTCTCAGATCGTGCAGCGCGATGGTGACAGTGATCAGCGCGTCCAGAATGCCTTCGGGTGCCTCATGACCATTTGCATCAAGTATGGCATTTGATGTCATCAAATGCCCGACATTGCGCACCAGCATAAGGCTGCGGCCCGGCAATGAAAATGACCTGCCGTCCGGACCTATAAATTGCCGGTCAGGATTAAGCTGCCGGGTCAGCTTCTGACCGCTCTTGTCAAAAGTTTCCGTCAGATCGCGCTTCATCAGGCCAAGCCAGTTGCGATAGGCAAGGACCTTGTCAGCGCCATCGACGGCGGCAATGGAATCTTCCAGATCCTGAATGGTGGTCAGTGCGCTTTCGACAACAACATCAGCGACGCCAGCCGGATCATCCCGGCCGATCGGGTGATTGTGATCAATGACAATTTCAATATGCAGCCCATTGTGGCGCAACAGGATGCTTGAAGGAGTTTCCGGGTTACCGACATATCCGGCAAATGTGCCGGACGGATCAAGATGCGATTGACGACCATCATTCAGTTCAACGATCAGTTCGCTGCCGGTAACAAAATATCGCCGTGCATCGGAATGGCTCGCCTGATGCAGGGGTGCTGCGGTGTCCAGCAATGCGCGTGCTCGGGCAATAACCTGTTCACCGCGTCGCTTATTATATTTGCTGCCGCGTTCCGCCCCATTGCTTTCTGCAATGGCATCGGTGCCATAAAGCGCATCATAAAGTGATCCCCAACGGGCATTAGCAGCGTTCAGCGCATAGCGCGCGTTCATCACTGGTACGACAAGTTGCGGACCTGCAATGGTTGCTATTTCCGGATCGACGTTGCCGGGATCAATCGCGAAGTCCGGCCCTTCGGGTAGCAGATAGCCAATCTCGGTCAGGAAGTCGGTATAGGCGCCGGCATCATGCGGTTTGCCCCGCCGTTCACGGTGCCAGGCATCGATTTGGACCTGCAGGCGATCACGCTTTGTCAGCAGCGCACGATTTTGCGGACCCAATTCTGTCAGCAGGGAATTCAGGCCAGCCCAGAACCGATCAGAATCAAAATCAAGTCCCGGCAGCACTTCGCTTTCGATAAAAGCCTTTAGTGCTGAATCGACCCGAAGGCCGCCAACTTCAATCGTTGTTGTCATTTAAGAAATTCCCCCAATAGACCTCAGGCCAGCCCCAGCTTTTGTGCCAGACCAATCCGCTGTAATTTTCCGGTAGCGCCCTTGGGAATTTCGTCCATGAAAATAATTTTCCGCGGTACTTTGAAATCAACCAGTCGGGTCGCCACATAATCGCGCAGTTCCCGTTCGCTGGCGCTGGCCCCTTCGCGCAACACCACAACCGCACCAACCTCTTCACCCAGCTTGTCGTGGGGCAGGGCAAAGGTTACGACCTGTGCAACGGCGGGATGGTCCATCAGAACCTCGTCCACTTCGCGGGGTGAAATTTTCTCGCCGCCACGATTGATGATCTCTTTCAATCGTCCGGTCAGCCACAGATAACCATCGGTATCAAACATCCCCTGATCACCGGTGCGAAACCAACCATTGGTGAACGCTTCGCCATTGGCTTTCGGATTATTTTCATAGCCCAATGTGACATTGGGGCCGCGGATGGCGATTTCACCGGTCTGGCCCTGAGGCAGAATGGCGCCGGAATCATCCAGTATCACGACCTCCGGACCTGCAGCGATACCGACAGATCCGGGTTTGTGGACAGCTGGCGGTAACGGGTTTGACGCCATCTGGTGTGCCGCCTCGGTCATGCCATAGCTTTCAATAACAGGGGCCACGAATACAGCTTCAAGTTCAGCCAGCACTTGCGGTGGCAGCGATGATGAAGAAGAACGAATGAATCGCAACGGATGGGAACTGATGACTGCCTTGTTATTCGGGGCGCGCGCAAGAATGGTCTGGTGCATTGTCGGCACCGCCGTATACCAGCTGGGTTTTGAATCCTGCATCCAGCCAAAAAATTTCAGTGCATTAAATCCCGGTGTGCAGAAAATGGAACCACCCGCCGACAGGGGGGCGAGTACCGCAGCAATCAGGCCGTGGATATGAAACAATGGCATGATGACAAGTCCACGATCAGTGTTTGTCAGCGCTAGTGTCTTGGAAATATGCTGGGCGCTGGCGCTGACATTTGTCTGGCTTAATGGCACAATCTTGGGGCGCGACGTCGTGCCAGACGTGTGCAAAACCAAGGCTACGTCATCAGCCTGGGCATATTCGATCTGTCTCTTTTCCGTCTCAAAGCGCGCGCCTGCGTCCAGAACAAAGCGCCCGGCACCCTGATCGGGCATTGAAATCAACGTGATGATCGGAATCATCAGCTTTTCAGCAATTTCGACTGCAGGAGAATTCATGCCCCCGGCAATGATCAGCGCCTTGGCGTTCAGATCGGTCAGATAGAATTCAAACTCATCGGCCCGATAGGCCGGGTTCAGTGGCGCAGCCGTCGCGCCACAGGCGACACTGACAAATGCCGCCGCCATTTCCGGTCCGTTCGGCAATACGATGGCGACCCGGTCGTTGCGCCCGACCCCCAGACCGCGCAAAGCATCAATGGTGTCGGCGATCTGCTGGCGAAGGCCGCCATAGGTCATATCCGGCAGACCGGGGGCTGAAATCGCGCAGGCAGTGTCCGGATGATCCGCCAAAAGGGACTGGAGTGTTTTTAACTGGGTCATGGCCTTACTTTTCAAATAGGTTCAATTCTCAGGTGACCAGCATGACTTTCAATCGTGCGGGCCAATAATTTTGTACAGGCATAGATTGCATCAATGGAAGGTACCGGCGTATTGGTCAGCCGGGCCAGTTCGATGATCGATCCCACCAACGCATCTAATTCCAAAGCGCGCCCGGCTTCAACATCCTGAAGCATGCTGGTTTTATGGGCACCGACGGCTTCGGCCCCGGCAATACGCTTTTCAATGGAAATTCTGACACGGATACCCAACTTTTCCGCAACCGCCTGTGCTTCACCCATCATGGCTACAGCCAATGCTCTGGTTTCGGGGAACTGGCAGATATCGACCAGGGTGGCATGTGTCAGTGCGCTTACCGGATTGAAGACAATATTGCCCCAGAGCTTCAAAAAGATCTCAGCGCGGATATCCGTTGATATTGGCGCCTTGAATCCTGCCTGGGTCAGAACTTGCGATAGATGCAAAATCCGTTTTGATTTTGATCCGTCCAACTCGCCAAGCGTGAATCGATTGCCTTCAATCACTTTGACCACGCCCGGGGCCACCAGTTCGGATGCGGGATAGACCACCGTCCCGATCACGTGATCATTATTGATATATCGGGCAATGGAACCAGCTGGGTCAGCGGTCGCGACGGGTCGTCCCTGCCACGGGCCGTCCAGCTTATGAAAAAACCACCAGGGAATACCGTTTTGCAGCGTGACAAGCTGTGTGCGCGGATGACAGAGCCGGGCCAGGTCCTTTGCGATTGGCCCGACCTGGTGGGCTTTCAGGGCCAGTAATATGACATCAAACGAACCGGCATCATCCATCCCCACAGCTTTGGCGCTGGCGGCATGGTGTTCCTGACCGTCTTCCTCGATCAACCGAAACCCATTGGCGCGAATAGCAGCAAGGTTCGCGCCGCGCGCGATGAAAGTAACATCCGCGCCGCTAAGTGAAAGGCGCGCACCCAGATACCCACCAATTGCACCGGCCCCGATTACAGCGATATTCATGCGCCATCCCCCTTGTGGCCATAATGATTTGTCAGTGTACCAACGCCGTCAATTACTACTGATATTTCATTACCGGGTTTCATCGGCAGCACGCCCAGCGATGTACCGCAGGCAATCAGGTCGCCCGGCATCAGGGTCATATCTTTAGAAATCATGCTGACGATTTCCGCAGGTTTTAGGATCATGTCGGATAAGGGGTAGTTCTGACGTTCCCGCCCGTTTACAAGCGTGCGTACGACCAGTTCAGATGTCGGCACATCAGTCGTGATGTAAGGGCCGAACACACCGAAACCATCCTGGGATTTGGCCCGGGTCCAATGACTGAACACGGCCGGGTCGCCAAACTGTTCAATGGCGGTGACGTCGTTCACACAGGTATAGCCAAAAATGGCCTGCTCTGCCGATTTCGGATCCCCGTGGTGGATCGTGCGTCCAATCACGATTCCCAACTCGCCCTCATAGGCTATGCGGCCAATGTCCGTTCCAGGCTCTGGAATAGGGGCAGCGTGCGGGTGATAGCTGTTGGGAAGTTTGGCAAAATACAGCGGCGAAGTTGGTACAGCCCATCCGAACTTATGCGCCGCT
>CAISDR010000618.1 GCA_903884125.1 uncultured bacterium | reverse complement strand
ATCCATCTGGGCCGCAATACGCGCAGCCGGATTATTTCCAAGGGCATATCAGCGGGGCGCGCACAGAATACCTATCGCGGTCTGGTTTCCGTGCATCCAAAGGCGCGCGGCGCCCGCAACTATACCCAATGTGACAGTCTGCTGATCGGATCTGATTGCGGGGCGCATACCGTCCCCTATATCGAAAGCAAAACACCGTTTGCGACGATCGAGCACGAAGCAACCACATCACGCATATCCGAAGAACAGTTGTTCTATTGTCAGGCACGCGGGATTCCTGCTGAAGAAGCTGTGACATTGGTGGTCAATGGTTTTTGCCGCGAAGTGCTGCAGCAATTGCCGATGGAATTTGCCGTTGAGGCGCAGAAGCTGGTGGGCATATCGCTCGAAGGCTCGGTTGGTTAGGAAGATGACAATGCTCGAGATCAAAAATCTGTACGCCAGCGTAGACGGCAAGGACATTCTGAAGGGTGTCAATCTGAGCGTTGGTGCCGGGGAAGTGCATGCGATCATGGGGCCGAACGGGTCCGGAAAGAGCACACTTTCCTATGTGCTGGCCGGGCGCGCAGGCTATGAGGTCACCAGCGGCGAAATACGTTTCAATGGGATTGATCTGACAGAACTCACGGCGGATGCACGCGCAGCAGCCGGAGTCTTTCTCGCCTTTCAGTACCCCATTGAAGTTCCCGGCGTGACCACCACAACATTTCTTAAAACCGCCATGAACGCACAGCGGCGCACACGTGGCGAACCGGAACTGGACGCGGGTCAGGTTCTGAAACTGATGCGGGCCAAGGCAAAAGAGCTGAATGTGTCGGATGACATGCTGCGCCGCCCGGTCAATGTGGGATTTTCGGGGGGCGAGAAAAAGCGCGCGGAAATTTTGCAGATGGCCTTGCTGGAACCGAAACTTGCCATTCTGGATGAGACCGATTCCGGCCTTGATATCGATGCGCTGAAAGTTGTCGCCGATGGTGTCAATGCGCTGCGCGCACCGGACCGGGCGATGCTGGTGATCACGCATTATCAGCGTCTGCTGGATTATATCGTGCCGGATCATATTCATGTGTTGGCCGGCGGGCGGATTGTGCGTTCGGGCGGCAAGGAGCTGGCGCTGGAACTGGAACGCACCGGCTATGCGGATATTGAGGCAGCAGCATGAGCTATTCGCCACAAGCGGCGGCGTTTGATGCGGCCATGGTGCCCGCCAGGAACGCCGGTCTGTCGTGGCTTGAAGCCCGACGGCAGTCTGAACGCGAGCGGTTTCATACACTGGGTATTCCCAACCGCCGGATGGAACAATGGCGCTGGACGGATCTGAAACCGCTCAACGATCTCGAATTTCAGGCGGCGGAAAATTCCGATTCCGCCCCCGCCGATTTTGGTGTGGCGCGTTTCGAAATCATTGATGGTGTCGCAGGTGTGGCGCAGTCATTTGGCGCAGTTCGGGTCATGCCCTTGGCCGTGGCACTGGCGCAGGCCCCCGCATTGCTGGAAAAACATTTTGGCTTCCCGGTAGAGAGTGCGGCGGGACTTGGCGCGCTTAATGTCGCATTAAGTGTTGATGGTGCTCTGGTTCATGTCCCAGCCGACACGAATGCCCAGCAACTCGTGCATCTGGATTTTTCAAATCAGGGAAAAAGGGCCAGCTGCCATAGCCGCAGCCTGATCGTTGTTGAATCCAATGCCAGCCTGACATTGGTTGAAACGCATACCGGTGCGGCCGATTGCCAGTATTTCGCCCATCCCGGCTTTGATATTGTATTAGGCGAGGGTGCGAAACTGACTCATATCCGGCTGGAGCAGGAAGGGGCATCGGCCATACATATAGCTGATGCCCGCATCAGTGTGGGTGCCAATGCGCATTATGAAAGTGTGGCACTTTCCACTGGCGCACGTCTTGCCCGCAATGACATCGGCCTGCGCTTTACCGGTTCCGGTGCCAGCGCCAGATTATGCTCGACCTATCTGGCACTTGATCATCGCCATGTGGATACCACCAGCCTGATTGATCATCTGGTACCCGACTGCCAGTCCGAACAGGTCGTAAAGGGTGTGGTTGCCGATCATGGTCGCGGCGTCTTTCAGGGCAAGATTATTGTCCGCCCCGGTGCGCAGAAGACCAATGCCCGGCAATTGACCAAAGCGCTGGTTTTATCAGAACAGGCGGAGATTGATCACAAGCCTGAACTGGAAATCTATGCCGATGATGTATCATGCACCCATGGGGCCACGGCAGGTGATCTGGATGAACAGGCGCTGTTCTATCTGGAATCGCGGGGCATTCCGCGTGCCGCCGCCCGGCTGATGCTGGTTCGTGCTTTTCTGACCGATGTGCTGGACCAGATCAGTGATGAGCGGGTCCGGGATTATCTGGAGCTGGCGCTTGAGAAGGAACTGTCCAGACTGGGTGGCATGCCGTCATGAGCGTGTCGCTGGTGCATAACGCCAAACGGCCTTTTGACGTTGATGTGATCCGTGCGGATTTTCCAATCCTGTCGCGGACAGTTTACGGCAAGCCGCTGGTCTATCTGGACTCCGCAGCATCGGCGCAAAAGCCCGACTGTGTGATCGAAGCTGAAGGTAATGTTTACCGTCAGTCCTATGCCAATATCAATCGTTCGGCCCATGCGCTGGCTGGCGAGGCGACGGTGGCATTCGACGCTGCCCGCGCCAGGATCGCCCGGTTCCTGAACGCGAAATCATCGGACGAAATTGTTTTCGTGCGCGGGGCAACCGAAGCCATCAATCTGGTCGCCCATTCCTTTGTGGCGCCCATACTGGGTGCGGGCGACGAAATTCTGCTGACCGAGCTGGAACATCATTCCAATATTGTTCCCTGGGTCATGATTGCCAAGGAAAAGGGCGCCAAAGTCGTCGCCGTGCCGATTGATGAAGATGGTTCGGTTCCCCTGTCCGGTTTTGCCGAACGTATCAGCGCGCGGACAAAATTCATCTCAATCGCGCATGCATCAAACGTGCTGGGTACGATCCTGCCGGTAGCCGAAATCATCGCGCTCGCCCATGCCAGAGGAATTCCGGTGCTGGTTGATGGCTGCCAGATGGCGCCCCATGGCAAAATTGATGTTCAGGCGCTGGATGCCGATTTTTATGTCTTTTCCGGACATAAGATTTACGGCCCGTCGGGGGTCGGTGCGCTGTATGGCAAGATGGCGCATCTTTCAAAAATGCCGCCCTATCAGGGCGGTGGCAGTATGATTGATGAAGTTTCATTTGATCGCGTGACATTTGCCGACCCGCCCGCGCGGTTTGAAGCCGGTACGCCTGCCATTGCGCAGGCAATTGCGTTGGGTGTTGCGATTGACTATCTGAATAATCTGGACTGGCCGGGGGTTCATGCACATGAGGCCGATCTGCTGGCCTATGCCACAGACCGGCTGCGCGAGGTGAACAGTCTGCGCCTGTTTGGTCAAAGTCAGAATCGTGCTGCCATCATCGCATTTGAAATGCCGGGTATTCATGCCCATGATCTGGCAACAATTGTTGATCGCGAAGGCGTGGCAGTGCGTGCCGGTCATCATTGCGCACAGCCTTTGATGAAGCGTCTTGGTGTTCATGCGACGGCGCGCGCATCCTTTGGGATTTATAACCGGCGTGACGAGGTAGACGTGCTGGTATCTGCCTTGCGAAGGGCAGGGGAGCTGTTCAAATGATCGACAGTGATCTGATGGATCTCTATCAGGAAATAATTCTGGATCACGGACGCCATCCGCGAAATCACAGGGATGTTCCGGGTGCCACCCATGAAGCGCGCGGGCATAATCCGCTTTGTGGCGACAACGTAAAAGTTCAGGTGATGCTGGTTGATGATAAGCTTTCCGATATTGCTTTTACCGGCAATGGCTGTGCGATATCCCAAGCGTCTGCATCATTGATGACCGATGTTCTCAAAGGACTTTCCGAACAGCAGGCCCGTGAACTGATCGTTGCAATTCAGGCCCTGCTCAAGGGTGAAGAACCGTCAACCGATCCTGCTCTGGCAGATGCGATTGATCGCCTGATGCCCCTGTCGGGGGTTTCGGGATTTCCCATGCGCGTGAAATGCGCGACACTGGCCTGGCATACCACGCGCTCGGCGCTGGATGGCCAGACCGCCCCGGCAAAGACGGAGTGAATGATGGACCTCACCGCGCAAATCGAACAGACAGCGCCCGTTGGTAATGAAAATCCGCTCATGCCGGAAATCATCGCAGCATTAAAGCGTGTCTATGATCCCGAAATCCCGGTCGATATCTACGAACTGGGCCTGATCTATGATATAGATATTGCACCGGACTCTTCGGTCAAAGTGAAGATGACGCTGACTGCACCGGCATGTCCTGCCGCCGGGGAATTACCCGGCGAAGTAGAGCGTTCGGTTGCCAGCGTCGAGGGGGTTAGTTCAGTCGTGGTTGATCTGGTGTGGGAGCCAGCCTGGAACCATGGCCTGATGAGTGACGAAGCCAAGCTTGCCCTGAACATGTATTGACGAGGGACCATATGAGCGATCTGAACACCAAAAACACGCCAAAGCCCATCCGCCCACGTCGCGAACGGCCCAAGGCACTGACACTGACAGATGCCGCCGCCGCACGCATTCAGGAGATAATGGCAAATTCCGACAAGCCGATGATTGGCATCCGCGTTGGCGTCAAGAATGCAGGCTGTGCCGGTCTTACCTATACGATGGATTACGCCGAAGAGGTTGGTCCATTCGAGGAAGTGGTCGAGGACAAGGGCGTGAAAATCCTGATCGATCCCAAGGCGATCATGTTTCTTCTGGGTACCCAGATGGATTTCAAAACTGAAAAGCTGAAGTCCGGATTTGAGTTTTCAAACCCGAACGAAGTTGAACGCTGTGGCTGCGGCGAAAGTTTCAAGGTCGCCTGAAATCAGTTATTCGCGCCGATCCGCTCGCGGGTAAACTGCGCCATTTGTTCAATGGACGCCCGCGCTTCGGGCAGGAAGTCGGCATTGGCGTGCCAGACATGCCAGAGTTTGGGCGCAATCTCGATTTCAACGGACACGTGGCTGGCCCGTAATTTATCGGCAAGGCGCGTACTGGCATCCAGCAGCATTTCAGTGCCCGCCACATGAATCAGCGTTGGTGGAAAACCTGATACATCGCCCAACAATGGGGATAACAGCGGATTGGTCAGATCTTCGCCCGGGCAATAATGGCCATTGGTGGAATCAAACATCGGCAGTACGAACAAATCATCACGGCGGGCATTGGAAATTATCGTACCATCACGATTGACCATATCGGTTGCCGCTGAAATCGAAATCAGACCTGCTGGCATCTCCGCGCCCCGTGCTTTAAGCCGGTGCATCAATGCCAGCGCCAGATTGCCACCAGCTGAATCGCCACCGACCACAATGTTTTTCGGGCTGATGCCACTGGCTACCAGACCATCATAGAATATTTCCACATCATCAAGCCCGGCGGGGAATTTGTGTTCCGGCGCCAGCCGGTAATCCGGCAGATAGGCGGTGATACCGGCAGCCCTTGCCTGACGCCAGATCATTGACCAATAGTTTTTCGGCGCACCGCCAACCCAGCCGCCACCGTGAATGTGCAATATGGCCTTGTCAGCCGGCGCACCGGCAGGACTTAGTCGATCAGCCTTTATCCCGGCAATTTCAATGTGATCCAATCTCACATCCGCTGGAGGGCGCGGGGACAATTTGGCCATTTCCGCCATAATGTCGCGCAATACCATGACATCGGGATTTTTCTGAAAGCGGCGCTTCACCCTTAGGCGAAGCAGCGCGCGAAGGATCAGGCGTTGTATGCTCATGTGCCTGATTTTGACGAACGTGCCCGGACTGCGCAAGAAAAATACGCAGCCCGGGTCGTGTCACATTTCAGCAGACATTAATGCTTGGGGCCATGTGCATGCAGGTTATCCAGCGTTGACTGCTGGGCTGCGGTCAGGGCGCTATAGAATGTCCGATTTGGCGCGGATAATGCCGTCATTTCCTGGACATGGGCTGCCATCATTTTGAGGTGGGAGTCGAATTTGTCCGGAAATGCAGTCGGCGCCGTTGCTGGCAGGCTGGCGCATACGGTTGCAAAATTCTGCGAGGCGGCGCGAACCGGCCTCGCGGAGGCCGCCGAGGCGT
>CAISDR010000617.1 GCA_903884125.1 uncultured bacterium | reverse complement strand
GCACGCCCTGGGTGATCGTGGCGGCCACGCGTTCCGCCTGTGCTACCAGTGGCGGCAGGGTTGAGGCCAACGCTTCTGCCGCGGGCCGGAGTCCGCCTGGTCGGGTCAAAGATGGGCGTAGCGCAGCGTTCACGAAATTGCCGACAGTGCTTTGACAATCAGGTCTTCAATGCGCCACTGGGCCTGTGCCGCATCATATTTCAATGCGATGCGGTGACGTAGGACTGCCGGAGCCATGGCACTCACATCATCAGTCGATGGCGACAGCCGACCGTCAATCAGCGCGCGCGCACGCACCACCAGCATCAGCGCCTGAGCCGCACGCGGGCCCGGCCCCCAGGCCAGATTGGAAGCTTCAGGTGCTGCATCGGGCGCATCTGGCCGCAGTCGCCGCACCAGATCCAAAATCATATCGACAATTTTTTCACCCACAGGCAATTGCCGCACCAGTGCCTGCCCTGCAATTAACTCATCAGTGGTCAGAATTGCCTGAGCCGGTTGGCTAAGGCCGCTGGTGGTTTCAATCATCATGCGCCGTTCGGCATCACGGTCGGGATAATCCACATTGATCTGAAGCAGAAACCGGTCCAGTTGTGCTTCGGGCAGCGGATAGGTGCCCTCCTGCTCAATCGGGTTCTGGGTTGCCAATACATGAAATGGCTTCGGCAAGGCATAGGCGGTGCCAGCGACGGTTACCTCTGCCTCCTGCATGGCCTGAAGCAGGGCGGATTGGGTGCGCGGGCTGGCGCGATTGATTTCATCCGCCATCAGCAACTGGCAGAATACCGGTCCCTTGATAAACCGAAAGCTGCGTCGCCCGTCGCCTGATTCCTCCAGCACCTCCGACCCCAGAATATCGGCAGGCATTAGATCAGGTGTGAACTGCACGCGCTTGGTGCCAAGACCAAAAACAACACCCAGTGTTTCCACCAGCCGTGTCTTGGCCAGACCCGGCACACCGACCAGCAGGCCGTGCCCACCGGACAACAGGGTCACCAGCGCCTGGTCAATGACGGTCTGCTGGCCAAATATATGCCGCCCGATCTCGGCCCTGATCTGTGCTAGACGTTGGACCAATGATTCAGCCTGGGCGACCGCCAAGTGTTCGGGACCAGTTGAACGGGTTGCTTCATTCATCATTTCCGCCGATCTAGACTATGCTCATATCCGTTGCGGGCGATTTGCCCCTATTGCCGTGTACCATACTCAAATGCCTGAACCTGATCCTACTGCCTTAACCGATATCCTCAAGGACGCAACCCCAAACCCCGAACCGAAGGGTAATGTGCCGGTCGGCATGCGGGGGCTGAACGCCCCGGAATTGCGACCTGCCAGGGGTCTGCCACCAGTTCATCTATGGAATCCGCCTTTTTGCGGCAAGATCGACATGGTGATCAAACGTGACGGTTCATGGTTTTACATGGGTACCCCGATCAACCGCCCGGCCATGGTCCGGCTGTTTTCGACCATTTTGCGGCGCGAGGCAGATGGCTCCTATGTTCTGGTCACGCCGGTCGAGCGGGTGGGAATCGAGGTCGAAGACGCCCCGTTCATCGCTGTGGCGGTCGAGGTCACCCGCGACGATAAAGGGTCGGTGCTGAGTTTTACAACCAATGTGGGCGACATTGTGGCACTTGGGCCTGAACATGAACTTGAAATTGGCACCGGTAATAATCCGATACCCTATATCCATGTGCGCGCTGGTCTGATGGCGCGCATTGCTCGTCCGGTCTATTACGAACTGGTCGAAATGGGATCGGATCGCGATGGCAACTGGAGCATTGAAAGCCAGGGTCATTTTTTTGCGCTCGGGGCCTTGTGATGGCGATTGTTGAGCGTCTGCGTGCGGCCCTTAGCCTGTCACCTGATCATGCCACACAGGTTTTTGACGGGCCCGGCACGCGGTCGGATTTTGATCTGAATCCCCAGTGGCGGACAGTGCGTGATGAAAAGCCATTGCGTCCGGCTGCCGTCCTGATCGGGCTGGTTGATCATGACGACGACGATATGAAGGTGATTTTGACCCGCCGGGCCGACCATCTGTCGGCCCATGCCGGTCAGGTCAGCTTTCCCGGCGGGCGGATTGATACAACCGACCCCACGCCGCTTGATGCCGCCTTGCGCGAAGCCCATGAAGAGGTGGGTATCCTGCCCGACTGGGTTGAACCCATTGGGTATCTGGACACCTATGAGACCGGCACGGGCTTTCGGATTCTGCCAGTGGTCGGTCTGGTCAGGCCGCAAGCCCCGCTAACCCCTCAGGCCAGTGAAGTGGCGGCGATCTTTGATGTGCCGCTGCGTTATTTGATGGACCCGGCCAATCACCAGCGCCACACACGCACCTATCAGGGCTATGAAAGGCACTATTTCGCCATCCCTTATGGTGATCATTATATCTGGGGGGCGACGGCCGGCATGCTGGTCAATCTTTATGACCGGGTGTTCAAGTCCGGCGTATGATCATATATCCCAAAGGCTGCGGCAGCGACGGCAGGCATGGGTCAAAAGGATAGCAAAATGCGTCTGATCCTGACTTATCTTGCCCTGTTTATGGTCCCGGCAGCGGGCTTCTGGCTTTATGTGCGGCTGTTGGGCTGGCAGAATGGGGCACGGGATTTGCCCTCTACGCCATGGGTTTGGCTTTCAATGGCAGGACTGGTTCTGGTCATACTGGCATTTCTGGCGCTGGGCCTGCCGCAGGCGCATGCGCCTGACGCGGTCTATGTGCCCGCTCATATGGAAAATGGCGCGCTGGTGCCTGCCGAGACAAAACCAAAATGACACCGCGCGCCCAGCCACCGGGTCCCACACCCATCATGGTTCCAACGCATGTTGATCTGCCATTTGCCACGCTACCGGAAATTACCTTGATTCTGGATGCGCTGGGTGATGCGCGCTTTGTCGGTGGCGTGGTGCGCGATGCCATATTGGGTCGGGCAAGGGGTGATATTGATCTGGCAACGCCATTGCATCCTGAAGACGTGATCGGGCGATTGCGTGATGCCGGGATCAAGGTGGTGCCAACCGGTCTTGGCCATGGCACGGTTACAGCCATATCCGGCGGTATGGTCGTCGAAGTCACGACCTTGCGCCGGGATGTGGCAACCGACGGGCGTCATGCCACGGTTGCCTTTACCACGGACTGGCTGGAAGACGCCGCGCGGCGCGATTTCACCATGAATGCGATTTATGCTGATCGTGATGGACTTCTGTACGACCCCATGCGGGGCTGGCGCGACCTGATGGCAAAGCGCGTACGCTTCATTGGTGAACCGCGTGCCCGTATCGGCGAAGATTATCTGCGCATTCTGCGATTCTTCCGCTTTTCCGCCTGGTATGGCGGTGGTGGTGTTGATGAAGCGGGGCTTGCCGCGTGTAGCGATGCCCAGGCGGGGCTTGACTATCTGTCTGCCGAACGGGTGCGGGCCGAACTGCTGAAACTGCTGGCTGCACCTGATCCGATGCCTGGCCTTTATGCCATGGAAAAGACCGGTATCCTGCAACGTCTGGTACCAGGCCCCCATCGAATTGATTCGCTGGGTGCGCTGATTCTGGCGGAGCATATTCTTGATCAGGCGGACCCTATACGACGTCTGGGTGTGCTGGCGGGTCCAGCCAGCTTGCTGGGCGAGAAGCTGCGCCTGTCCAATGCCGAAACTGATCGCATTCATGGGTTTCAGGCATTACCAAGCGTTCAGGGTCTGGACGAATCCGCGTTAAGACGACTCATACAGACACACGGGCATGTGGCCGTTATTGACCGCATCCTGATGGATCGGCCGACGCGCTGGCGCGACCTGATATCGCGGCTGAATGGCTGGGAAAAACCGGTCTTCCCGCTGAAGGGACAGGATGCGCTTAATCTTGGTCTGAAAGGTCGCGCCGTTGGGCTGGCCCTGCGGATGGTCGAGGAACAGTGGATCGCAAGCGACTTCAGTCTTGGGCGCGATGTGCTTCTGGGGTTATTGGACAAGGTGGCGCGCGATGTCGCCTGGTCGTGACCGGCATTCAATATTTCGGTTTCGGCACCGAAAAACAGGTCACAGCATCCTTGTTCACCACGCGGCAGGTCAGGCCATTGCTTGCGCGAAACTGTCGGCCCTCGTCCTCGCGATACAGACCGATCCCATTTTCAAACTGGGCTGCCCCGGTGATATCGATCCATGATTTCAGACCTGTTGAAAATTCCAGTGCATCCTTGCCCCGACGCTTGACCGTCCAGCCATTGGAATAGCGCAGTTCCGCCGGCCCCATGGGCATGGCAGTCAGCCCGTTTGTGCAGGCATAATTGCCAAAAGCTGTGGCCTGACAATTAAACGGCTTGTCTGAATTTGCCATGACAATGGCGAAAAGTGCCGCCTCCAGAAGGCTTATGGCCATGCTGCCTCCGGCGGCAGTGACATCAGGATGGCTTCCACATTGCCGCCTGTCTTCAGGCCAAAAGTTGTGCCCCGGTCATAGACCAGATTGAATTCGGCATAACGTCCCCGACGGAACAGCTGATGTTTGCGATCAGCATCCGTCCATGATTCGTGCAGGTGGCGCCGCACGATCTTGGGATATATTTCCAGAAATGCTTCACCCACATCGCGGGTAAAGGCAAAGCCCGGTTCAAAGGTATCACCGCCTGCATCCAGATGGTCATAGAAAATGCCACCGACACCGCGTGCTTCACCGCGATGGGGAATAAAGAAATATTCGTCACACCACTTTTTGAAACGCGGAAAATAATCGGGATCATGGGCATCACAGGCCACTTTCAGCCTGTTGTGAAAATCTTTTGTATCCTCCGGCACCTCAACCATGGGGTTCAGGTCAGCCCCGCCACCAAACCATTTCTTGGCTGCAGAAAAATGCCGTGTGTTCATGTGGACGGCGGGAATCTTGGGGCTGCGCATATGTGCCACCAGCGAAATGCCCGAGGCCCAGAATCGTCTGTCCTCGCCCACGCCATCGAATTGCTTGGCGAAAGCCGGTTCCAGCTGACCTTCAACGGTTGAGACATTGACGCCGACTTTTTCAAAGACGCGCCCGCGCATGATACCCATGACACCGCCGCCGCCATTGGCCTCAGATCGCTCCCACGACTTTCGTTCAAATCGGCCGGGCGGCAGATGGGCAAAGGGGCCGTCGGTCAATTCGTCTTCGATAGCTTCGAATGCCGAGCAGATCCGGTCACGCAGACTTTCAAACCAGGCGCGCGCGCGCGCCTTGCGGGCTTCTGTTTCTGGCTCAGTCATTTTGTCTCCCCCGTACTTTCAAATCCGATGGTCTGGCGCAATGCTTCGCCCAAAACCATCGCTCCTGCCAGTGCCACATTAATTGACCGCATGCCCGGCACCATCGGAATTTTGATCCTTGCTGCGGCCAGGTTATGAATATGGTCCGGCACGCCCGCACTTTCCTGCCCAAGCATCAGGATGTCCGTGTCAGCAAATACATGATCGGTATAGACGCTTGCCCCCTTGGTGGTCAAAAGGACCAGCCGACCGGCCATACAGGTCTGAAACGCATCGAAACTTGCATGATGGGCTATCAGCGCCTGTGGCACATAGTCCAGTCCGGCGCGGCGCAGGGCGGGGACCGAAAACGGAAAGCCGCATGGTTCGATAATGTCAACCGGCACCCCCAGACAGGCGCAAAGTCGGATCAGGGTTCCGGTGTTGCCGGGCTGGTCGGGCTGAAACAGGGCTAGTCGCATGGGTTTCCTTATTCATTACCCCCTAACATGCCGGGGGCTTTGGGAATATCCCGTTTTGGCGTTTTATGCGGCATCCTGTCGCGGTTATTGGCATTCTGTCACCCTTATTCGTAGCCTAATCGTGAAAATCGCTTGCCAAGACAATAGACCGCATGGCAATCCCCACTACAGGGGCGATGTTACAAACATGCGCCTGGGGGACTTATCCGCCTTAGGCGGCTTCGAAGGTCGACGGTATCCGGGCTTGAATACTTTCCGATTGGCCATAGGTCAGGTCGGAGAGTGGTGCAGGCGCGGTCATCAGGGCGACTGATTTAGGAGGGAAAATGTCTGCGGCTAACGCGCATTCCGAAAATCCGACGCGCCGGGATTTCATCTACGTGGCGACGACTGCCTTTGGCGCGGTGGGTGCAGCAATGGCTGCATGGCCGCTGATTGCCCAGATGGCGCCGGACCGTTCCGCCCTGGCGTCAGGGACCACGGAAGTGGACTTGTCCAAAGTGGCCGAAGGTCAGTCGATCACGGTTACCTGGCGGGGCAAGCCGGTGTTCATCCGTCATCGCACGGCAACGGACATTGCCGCTGCCCGCAGCGTTGAACTGTCAAAGCTGCCTGATCCCCAGGACGACGCTGCCCGCACACAGAAGCCTGAATGGCTGGTGGTGGTGGGTGTTTGCACGCATCTGGGCTGTATTCCAAATACCCAGGCGAATTATTATGGCGGGTCAGGCTGGTTCTGCCCCTGCCATGGTTCGCAATATGATACCTCGGCGCGCATCCGCCAGGGACCGGCACCCCGGAACCTGGACGTGCCTGCATATGCATTCCTTTCTGACACCAAGATTCGTATCGGTTGAGGCAGCGATTTTTCGCGCTTGAACGGGAGTTCTGATCCATGAGCGGTTCCCACGGCCAGCCTTTTCACTCCGACAACAGATTTGTGATGTGGTTGGAACGGCGTCTGCCGATCATCTCTTTCGTCAACGACACGTTGACGACCTTCCCAACACCCAAAAACCTGAACTACTGGTGGGCGTTTGGCGGGATATTGGCATTCTGCCTGGCGGTCCAGATCATCACCGGCATTGTTCTGGCCATGCATTATGCGCCAAACACCCTGGTGGCGTTTGATTCCGTTGAACACATCATGCGCGATGTGAATGGGGGATGGCTGTTACGCTATGTCCACATGAACGGCGCATCGATGTTCTTTCTGGCCGTTTATATCCATATGTTCCGTGGCCTGTATTACGGGTCATACAAGGAACCGCGTGAAGTGCTGTGGATTTTGGGCTGCATCATCTATGTGCTGATGATGGCGACGGCCTTTATGGGTTATCTTTTGCCCTGGGGCCAGATGAGCTTCTGGGGTGCAACCGTGATCACCAACCTGTTCAGCGCCATTCCGGTGGTGGGCACTGATGTCGCTCAATGGCTGTGGGGTGGTTATTCGGTTGATAATCCAACACTGAACCGCTTTTTCAGCCTGCATTACCTGTTGCCGTTTGCCATTGCTGCGGTCGTGGTGTTGCATGTCTGGGCGCTGCACGTGCCTGGAAACAACAATCCGCTGGGCATTGACGTGAAAGGTCCGCAGGACACGGTACCGTTCCATCCGTATTACACGGTCAAGGACATGCTGGCGATCGTGGTTTTTATGATCCTTTTTGCCGCCATCGTGTTCTATGCCCCCAATCTTCTGGGTGAAGCGGCCAATTACACCCCGGCTGATCCGCTGGTAACACCAGCGCATATCGTGCCGGAATGGTATTTCCTGCCGTTCTACGCGATCCTGCGCGCGATCCCGTCAAAGCTGGGTGGCGTGCTGATGATGGGTGCGGCCGTGCTCAGCCTGTTCCTTCTGCCTTGGCTTGATACGTCCAGCGTGCGCTCGGGCCGGTTCCGTCCGATTTTCAAACAGTTCTTTGTGCTGTTTGTGATCAATGCCGTCATTCTGGGTGTGGTCGGTTCACAATTGCCGGAAGGCATCTGGGTGCCGCTGGGTCGTATCTGTACGGCTTATTATTTCATCCATCTCTGGATCATCCTGCCGGTGCTTGGTCTGATCGAAAAGCCACTGCCGCTGCCGGAAAGTATCTCGAAAGCCGTTCTAAGCGGCGCAAGTCCCAAGGGTGCAAATGCTGCGCCCGAAAAACGCTGATCCGCTTTAGGTTCAAGGAACGAACGTCATGCGCTTTGATGCACATTCATTGACCCGGCCAGCTTTGATGCGTGTTGCGGGTGGTCTTTTGGCGGCGGTCTGTCTGATCGGCGCAGGGCAGTCCCCGGCACTGGCGGCTGCACACCAGCACCCGCCAAAGGAAGTTAAGTTTTCCTTTGAGGGGCCATTTGGCACTTATGACCGG
>CAISDR010000616.1 GCA_903884125.1 uncultured bacterium | reverse complement strand
GATCAGACGCACGAACATAATCCAGCGTGTGCGCTATTTTGTTCGCGTCCATCTGACCAATTTCCTTGGCATTACCAAGTAATACAGCGGTTTCAGCGATTTGAGCCCGTGTAATGGTACGATCTAAAACACCAAAACGGGCAAGCATAATCTCTGTTGCTTCGTCCTGATGCTCCGACGCGTATCGATATCCTGAGAGTGCCGCTTGGACAAAGCGCCGGACGAGATCTGGCTTTTCAGCAATCATTTTATCAGTTGTCGCAATCCCGCTTCCATACATATCCAAACCAAAATCAGCATATTTTATCCAGGCGAGTTTTACCTTTGCTTCCGCTGCTCGTTTTTCAAACAAAGGCAAGCTGTTGCCAAACCAGCATTCGGCTGCATCGATCTGACCTTCGACGAGCGAGCCAACGACGATAGCCGGATCAAGCTGCATCATTTTAACCTTGCTGGGATCAACATGGTTCATTTTAAGCCAGACAGGGACCAGCGCTTGCATGGTTGAATTCTGGCCGCCCCCGATGGTCATTCCTGACAAATCGGCGGGCAGCTTTACCGTGTGATGTTCGGTCAGAAAGCAAAGTGCCGCTGGCCAGGATGCGTTCAGCGCTGCGATAAGACGTGTGTGGCCACCATTCGCGCGATTCAGAACAATTGCCATTGGATCAATATAGCCAAATTCAAACAAACTCTGATCCAGTTCGTTTGCGGTCCGAATGCCACCAAAGCCTCGGACCAGGCTAAGTTCAATTCCTGCCTCTTTGAAAAATCCCTTCCGGTCGGCCACGACCATGCCTGCCATGCTGCCCTGTGGCAGCCAGGACATATTGAAGGAAACTCTGTCAGTTGCATTTGCAGCAAATGCCAGATTGAAAAAGTTGCTCACCAGAATGGCGACGAGAATGAGCGTATTTTTGCTTGCCCGCGACATCACGTAACCTCGTCAATGACGGGATTGGTCAAACGACCAAGCCCGTCAATTTCAGCATGAACAACATCGCCAGCCTTTAAGAACACGCCGCGCGCCATACCGACGCCGGCGGGTGTGCCTGTTGCCAAAAGATCACCCGGCCTGAGCGTCAGCCATTTTGATAGATACACAATCTGTTCATAAGTATTGAAGATCATCTCGTCAGAACGACCGTTCTGCATTAGAGACTCATTTACCCAGAGGCGCAGGCCTAGATCATGGGGGTCGGGGATGACCCGCCGCGGAACAAACCAGGGTCCCAATGGTGAAAACGTATCAAAGCTTTTGCCGCGAAACCAGTCGTGGGAAAAGGGAAAGTCAGTACGTCGCGTCTGATCCCGCGCCGAAATGTCATTTATGATGACATAACCCGCGATCGCCGAGCTTGCCTTGTCAAATGCGAGACGACGGGCGGCGTGGCCGATTACAACTCCCAATTCTACTTCCCAATCAACTTTCTGAGACTCCGGTGGAATGACGATTGGCTCACCAGGGCCAATGACACTTCCTTGTGATTTTAGAAAGATAAACGGCGTACTATCCGCCTTGGCGGCCAGTTTTGTTTCCATTTCCGCCGCATGCTCAATGTAGTTTGAGGCAGCACCGAAAATCCGATAGGGCACAAATGGTGCAAGATAGCGCGGCGTCGCCAGACGAAAGATTTCCAGAGTGCCCGTACGGGCTTTTCGCGCTGTATCTTCAGCAATCCGCTCTATCAAATCTTCGGTCTGGTTCCATTGGGCGATGGTTGAATCCAAGGTCATCAGCCGCGCGCAATCCTCCGCACACAGCCCTGCCTGAGTGCCGAGTGCTGCAAGATCATAAGTAGCGTCACCATGCACCAGCGCCGAGCGCGGCCCGCCGGGAGTCGCGCACATCGCCAACCCGTACCAATCCATTTTTCCGGCTCCTTCGTCACCAACAGCCACGTTAAAGACAGGAATCATATTGATAAAATATATAAATTGACGTCCACTATAATGAATTCGATATATCGATCTGCGCGACAGGGGGCATAATCATGACGCCAATTGCATTGCAGAATCGCCTTGAGGCGCACCTGAAGATAAGACAATTGAAGCTTCTGGTGGCGATCTCGGAAAACAACAATATTTTAAAAGCGGCCCGTGAGTTGAATATGGCGCAGCCGGCAGCGACCAAGAGTGTCCACGAACTTGAAGCGGTATTAGGCGTTTCACTTTTTACCCGATCCTCGCGCGGCGTCACGCCAACGCTTTATGGAGATGCGATAATACGACGGGCCAAGACTATTCTGTCCCAATTGCGCCACATCACCGAAGAGATTGTCTCGCTTGAAGGCGGGACCGCGGGCAAGATTACGGTAGGCACTTTGCTCGCAGCGGCACCCAATTTGCTCCCGCGTGCCATTGCCGCACTAAAACGCGAGCGACCGAATATCTCCATTTC
>CAISDR010000615.1 GCA_903884125.1 uncultured bacterium | reverse complement strand
CGCCAGATGACCGATTTCCGCGCTGATCCAGAGATTGAGGGGATGTTATGAGCCTGCACTCGTTTGAGCCAGCGCGGCGCGAGGCCAATATTAAGTCGAAACCCAATGCGGAGTCCCAGTTCAACTTCGGGACGGGCCAGCCATCGTCTGTTTTTGGAACTTCGGGGGCAACCCCCCCTCTTTATCAGCAGCCCCGGGTATTGGGTGCGACCGGTCTGGTGGTGATTGGATTATTGGCAGGTGCCTATTGGGTTAATCGCCCGGCAGTTGATCCAGCGGTCGCTGGAAAGGGTGCTGCAAATTCGGATCTGACCGTTACCGTTACAACAATAGATCACATGAACGTGACGCGGAGTCTGGAAGTCAACGGATCGCTGCGTGCATTTGATGAATTGCCGCTGGGCACGGAAACAAGTGGGATCGCGATCCGGCAGGTATTGGTGGATGAAGGCGACCATGTTCAGGCTGGTCAACTGCTGGCCCGCTTCAACGATGACCTTCTTAAAGCCGACGTCGTTCAAAAGCAGGCTCAATTGCGTGAAGCGGTGGCGAATGCGGCCGAAGGAACTGCCAACGCGCGCCGTGCCGAGGAATTACTGAAGTCGGGTGCGATCAGTCAGCGGGATGCGGACAACCGTCGTGCATTGGCGGCAACAGCAGAAGCGCGCGTCGGTGTGGCCGAAGCAAGTCTGGCCCAGTCACAGGCCCGGCTGCGCCAGGCAGACATTCGCGCGCCAGCCAATGGGGTCATATCCTGGCGTGGCGCACGTGAAGGCGCCGTCATGTCGGCCGGGGGACCGGAATTGTTCCGACTTTTAAGGGATGGTCGGCTGGAACTGGCGGCGGAGCTGGTTGAACGCGATCTGCCATCGATCAAGCCCGGACAAAAAGTGATGCTTGGCGTTGATGGCCCGAACGGCTCAAAGACGGTGGATGGGACTGTCCGTCTGGTATCGCCGGTTGTTGATCCGAAAACACGGCTGGGGCTCGTTCGCATCGATGTCCCGACGGATTCTGATCTTCGTCCGGGCATGTTCTTGCGCGGGCGCATAGCCATTGGCAGTGTCGAGGGTTTGGTCGTACCGGAACCGGCGGTCGTTTATCAGTCTGCCAAGCCGGTTATTTTCGTTGTGGACGACCAATCTAAAGTTTCCATTCGCCGGGTCGAAACCGGCGAGCGGCAGAATGGCATGATTGCCATTTCAGGTCAGGTCAACCAGGGCGAAAAAGTGGTGCTGATCGGCGCTGGTTATCTGAAAGACGGCGACAAGGTTGTAATTGCTGACAAGGCACCAGACGTCGACATCAAACCGATGCCGAACACCTATTGACCGCCAGACAGACTTGAGGGGCAGTCATGAGCCAGGGCAATATTTCCGCAATCGCGATCCGTCACCCCATTCCGCCGGTGGTGCTGTTCATTATCCTGACCCTTGCAGGGGTGGTCGCGTTCCTTAACCTGCCAATCACCAATAATCCGGATATTGATTTTCCGGTCGTGACAGTCAGCGTGTCTCAGCCCGGTGCTGCACCTTCGGAACTTGAAACACAGGTGACCAAAAAAATTGAGGATTCGGTGGCCTCGGTCCAGGGTATCGATCACATCCAGTCACAGGTGATAGAAGGCCAATCGACAACGACGATTGAATTCAAGATCGGATACAATACTGATCGCGCCACCAATGATGTGCGTAATGCCGTGGCACGGGTGCGCTCTGATCTGCCGCCAGACGTGTATGAGCCACAGGTTCAGCGCGAAGACGCCTCGGGTGACGAAATTCTCTACTACGCGGTTGCCTCAAACTCGCGCTCGATAGAGGAATTGTCATGGCTGATCGACAATACGATCGCGCGCAACCTTAGTCATGTACCCGGTGTTGGCACTGTTGAACGCATTGGCGGCGTTGATCGGGAAATCCGCATAAATCTTGATCCCAATCGCCTGATTGCGCTGGGTGTGACGGCGGCGGATGTGAATGCGCAATTGCGGTCGATGAATATTGACCTGCCCGGCGGTCGTGGCAATGTCGGTAATGCCGAACAGGCCATCAGGACGCTGGGTTCAGCGCGCACGGTTGAATCTTTAAGCAACACAGAGATATCGCTGCCCGGCGGCCGTAAAGTTCGGCTGAATGAAATCGCATCAATTGTTGATGGATCGTCGGAACTGCGTCAGGTCTCGCGGCTTAATGGCGAGCAGGCGGTCGGATT
>CAISDR010000614.1 GCA_903884125.1 uncultured bacterium | reverse complement strand
CAGTTCATACGCTTCGCGGTTGGGGTCCATGAACACGCGCGGAAAATGCGCGCGCACCATCGGGGCGCCAAAACGCACCGCCGCGCCGAACAGGTCATCAATCCGAAAATCTTCTGAACGGCGCAGGGTCAAAGGGTCCAGTCGGGCGGCGGCCAGAAAATCCGGCTCGTAGACCTGGCCGGAATGAGGGGACGCATAGACAATCGGCCCCAATGCCAGGCCCTCGGGCGGCGGTAAGGGCGCCAAAACCTCAACCAGCCCGCCAGCCAGCTCCCAGGGACGGTCGCTGGCCGCAGTCTGTGACCGATCCCCGGCCTGATCTGGCATTACATTCATCAACAGTTCCTAATTCGCCGAATGCCCCAATTCCAAGGCCGCGAACTTACCATGGCCCGGCACCCAGACCAGCCCGACTTTGCCAGAAAAAGCCGCCCCCCCGACAACAAGCGCAGCCCCATGTCACTAAAGCCCTTGCAGGGGCGAGCCCAAATCGCTAGAACACCCCCTCTTCACCGACGGCGTAACTGGTTTGTTCGGGGGGCGCGTAGCTCAGCGGTAGAGCACTACGTTGACATCGTAGGGGTCACAAGTTCGATCCTTGTCGCGCCCACCATTTTTCTGTGGCGAAGAATCAAATCAGTACCGGTTATTTTTGCAACTGGTCATCGACCTGTATTTCCGCTGGAACCGGTTCGCAAAGATCACTGCGGGCCACGCCGGTACAAAGCGCAGCCCGCCTAAGGCAATAACAACTAGGCCGATTTGCGATCTGCGCCCTTTGCACCGTGACGCTTGCCGTCGTAGACAAATTCGTCGGCGGTCAATTCGATCCTTGGGATTTCTTCGCGTTCGGCCCAATAATCCTGATTGTGGCGCCATTCGGGTTTTTCGCCCCGTTTTGGCATCTGCTTTAGACCACGCATCAGGTAACCCGGATTAAAGTTCTCGATTTCAATCCAGTCTGACAGGGACATGCCCTTGTCTTCATCGCGCAGGGCCACATCCACGCGTCGGGCGCCAATGGCGTCCATGTGCCCTAACAGTTTGCAGACAAAATCGCCTAGCATATCGACACGCAGCGTCCAACTGGCCCGGAAATAGCCCATGACCCAAACCATGTTCGGAACACCTGTGAACATCATGCCGCGATAGTTGACGGTTTCGTGCCAGTCAACCGGCTTGCCATCCACATCAAATGGAATCCCGCCCATCATCAGCAGGTTGAACCCCGTGGCTGCAACGATGATATCAGCCTCGATCTCCTCGCCGGAAGTTGTACGCACACCCTTTTCGGTAAATGTATCGAGGGTGCTGGTATGAACACTCAGCTTGCCCTGGGCCGCACAGCGGAAAATGTCGCCTTCGGGGCAAAACGCCAGTCGCTGCTGCCACGGACGATATTTTGGTGTGAAATGTGGCTCGAACGGAAAATCCGCCTTGCCTGAAAACGCACGGATGAGCGCCTTTAAATCTTCAAACACCGCATCAGGTTCGGCAAGGCAGCGTTTGGTCATCAGATCCTGATCATACATGATCTGTGCGCGTACGACCCGATGTATGGTTGGCTCGTCAATACCGATCTGGCGCAGGCGATCTGCAAGTTCGTTCTTGTTTTCGCTGCAATAAAAATAGGTCGGAGATCGCTGCAGCATTGACACATGGGCCGCCTTTTCGCAGAACGCCGGAATGACGGTTGCGGCCGTGGCGCCCGATCCGATGACCAGCACACGCTTGCCGGTATAGTCGATTTTGGGGTCCCACAACTGGGCGTGAACAAACAGGCCCTTGTATTTGTCCTGACCCTGCCAGTCCGGCACATAGGGCTTTTCATGGTCATAATAGCCCTGACACATCCACAAAAAATTAGCGGTGAAGGTTATCGTTGCGCCATCGGATTTGCGTGTGGCGGTGATAGTCCAGAGATCTTTTGAACTGTCCCACGAGCAGTGCGCGAT